>NZ_JBFAZH010000244.1:0-8181 GCF_040681735.1 Actinoplanes sp. NPDC051633
GTTCGAGTTCCTCGCGCCCGAGCTGCTGGACATCGACGAGGAGGGCAAACCCGATCTGCACCTGCACGCGTTCGCCCGCCGGCACCCGACGCTCGCGGTGATCGGTCTGCTGCAGTCGGACGGTGCGTTGTTCCCGCTCGCGCACTGGCAGAGCGTCGCGGTGGCGCGGTGGCTGCGGCTGCGCGTCACCGACCCGGTGCGGGCCGCCGCGGTGCAGCAGGCCGAGTCGAAACGGCCGATGCGCCAGTGGGCGCGGTCGTCGGTGGTGCCGAGCCGGCGACACTGGTTCGAGGTGGGCGGCACGGCGTACCTGTCGGTTCTCGAGGATCTGCTCAAGCGGTTGGAGCCGGCGTGAGACTGCTGCGCTACCAGGACTGGATCTCGCCCGTGCCGCCGGTGCGGCGCGAGGTGCTCTCCGCCGCCGCCGAGGGCGACCAGCCCGTGCTGTTCGTTCCGGGGCCCGGCTTCGAGGCCGCGGTGTTCGCCGAGCATTGGCTGGCGCACACCGCGGAGCGCGGCTTCCCGGCACATGCGCTCACCGCGCGCGACGGCGGAGATCTCCGGGCGTACGCGCACGACGTCGTGCAGACCGCCGCCGCCCTGCCCCGCCAGGCCGTGCTCGTCGGGCACGGCGTGGGCGCGATGATCGTGGCTCAGGCGATGGGCCGATACCCGGCACGTGCCGCGGTGCTGGCCTGCCCGGTGCTGGACCGTGGGGCGCTGTGGCGAGCGGGCCTGCTGGCCGTCCTCGGCGCTCCGGTGCGGCTCTCCCCGGCCCAGGCCCGCCCGGCCCGGGTCCCGAGGCCGAGAGCGCTGCCGAGGCCGGTCGGCGATCCGCCGGTCCTGGTCGTGGGCAGCCCGGACGACAAGGTCGTGCCCCGCAGGTCATTGGACCGGGCGGCGGCCGGATACGGCGGCGCGCCGCTGCTCTTCCCGGGCATGGGTCACGACCTGATGGTCGGGCCCGGCTGGGTGGAGCCGATCGACGCCATCCTGGACTGGCTCGGCAAGGAGCTGGCCGCCTGAGCGCCGGCTGCCTGAGCGCCGCCGGCTGCCTGAGCGCCGGCCTGCCGGGTGGCGGGGATCAGCTCGAGGGTGCGTCCACTGTGATCCAGGGTGGTCAGGTACGCCCGGGCCCACGCCACGATGTCGTGCCGCTGCAGGTGCGCCTGCATGTCGCTCATCCGCGTCGCCAGGTTGTCGGGCCGCGCGTCCATCGCCTCCAGCAGCGTCGCCTTGAGGCCGTCGACGTCGTGCGGGTTGACCAGGAACGCGGACTCGAGCTCGGCGGCCGCGCCGGCGAACTCGGAGAGCACCAGCGCGCCCCCGCCCTCCGCCCGCGCCGCCACGAACTCCTTGGCCACCAGGTTCATCCCGTCCCGCAGTGGGGTCACCACCATCACGTCCGCGGTCTGGTAGAGCGCGGCCAGCTCGGCGCGGTCGAACGGCTGGCTGAGGTAGTGGATGGCCGGCTCGCCGACGCGCCCGTACTCGCCGTTGATCCGGCCGACCTCGCCCTCGATCCGGTCGCGCAACATCCGGTAGCGCTCGACCCGCTCCCGGCTGGGCACCGCCACCTGCACCATCACCGTGTCGCGCACCTTCACCAGCCCGTCGCGCAGCAGTTCGCTGTACGCGGTCAGCCGGTGCTCGATGCCCTTGATGTAGTCGAGCCGGTCGACGCTGAGCAGCACCCGCTTGGGCTGGCCGAGATCGCGGCGCAGCTGCCGGGCCCGGTTCACCACGTCGGGCCGCCCGGCGAGCGCGATCATCTCCTCGACGTCGATGGAGACCGGGAAGGCGCCGGTGTGCACGACGCGCTCGCCGCCCGCCCCATCGCTGAGCACGATCTCGTCGTCGGTGGCGGCCGCGCCGAGCAGTTTCGTGGCGAGCTGGGCGACGTTGTGTGCCGCCTGTGGCCGCTGGAACCCGACCAGGTCGGCGCCGAGCATGCCGCTCAGCAGCTCGAGCCGCCTCGGCAGCTGCATGAACAGCTCGGGCGGCGGGAACGGCACGTGCAGGAAGAAGCCGATCAGCAGGTCGGGCCGCAACGCGCGGATCATCGCCGGCACGAGCTGTAGGTGGTAGTCCTGCACCCAGACCGCCCCGCCGGGCTCGGCGACCTCCGCGGCCGCCTCGGCGAAGCGCCGGTTCACCGCGCGGTAGGTCTCCCACCAGCCCCGGTCGAAGACCGGCGGCTCGACCGCGTCGTGGTAGAGCGGCCACAGCGTCGAGTTCGCGAACCCCTCGTAGTAGCCGCGCGACTCGTCGCGGGACAAGGCGACCGGCCGCAGCCGCAGGCTGCCGATGTCGGGCAGCTCCGGGGCCTCGCCGCCGGCCACGCCGTTCCACCCCACCCAGGTGGCCGGGGTCTCCTGCAGGATCGCGTGCAGTGCGCCGGCCAGCCCGCCGGGGCTGCGCCGCCATTCACAGGCACCGTCCGGCGCAACGTTGTCGTCCACGGGCAAACGGTTCGAAACCACGACCAATGAGCTCTGACGCACCACGACAGGTTACGCCACCACTACTGGCTGACGCGTTGATGGTGATGGATCAGACGACCGCTCCGTCGTCGTAGTCGTCATCGTCGTCACCCGTGCGCAGCCGCCAGACCAGCGTCACCGCGCCGGCGACGATCGCGGTGAACCCGATCAGCGTGACCAGGTCACGGTCGACCGGCAGCAGCGTCGGGCGCAGGAAGAGGATGAAGCCGATCACGATGCCGAGCACGCCGGCGATCGCGTACTTGCTGATCCGGGGGAGCGGCGGGGGAGGCGGCGGGATGTAGCGGTCCTCGTCGTCGTCCGGGGTGTCCGCGCCGAACGTGTCGAGCCCGTCCAGCAGCGACGGCTCCTGCGCGGGCTGCGGATCGGTGCGCCGCCGGTTCAGCGTGATCCCGGCGATGTCGATCGCCGAGGGCATCGGCGGGGGCTGTCGCGGCTTCTCCGCGGTCTCCGGCTCGGGCGGCGGTGGCGTGTCGGCCGGGATCGTGTGGAAACCCGCGATGATCTTGGCCCACTCGGCGTCGACCTCGGTCTGGCTGGCCTCGGGCTTGGCCGCCGGCGTGGGCGGGGTGGGGCCGCGGCCGCCGGTCAGCTTGTGCAGCTGCTCGCGGGCGGCGGCCAGCTGCGTGCGGTCGACGTAGAGCCGGTCGGTCGGGCGCGCCGGGAACGTGGTGGTCCGCAGGATCGGATTGAGGTCGGCCGACGGCTGCAGATACGCCGCTATCCCGCCCGCGGCCAGCACGTCGAGCAGATGCTCACCGACGCGCGGGTCGACGTCGCCGGCGACTGCGTAGTCTGCCGCGTCGAGTCCGTTGTCCCGCCGCCCGCGACGGGCGCCACCCGTTGACACCCTGCACACTCCCTCGCCGACCCTGCGGGCAATGGTTACACGTCAGGGCCCTCTTTCGGGAGTGCGTTGTGGCGTGCCGCTCCCGCTCCGTACCCTCACCTGTGCCGACCGGCGCGGGAAAGGACATCGGTGTTCTACTGGCTGCTCAAGTACGTAGTGCTCGGGCCACTGCTCAAGCTGCTCTTCCGCCCCGATGTGACGGGGCTGCACAACGTGCCCGCTAGTGGCCCGGTGATCCTCGCCTGTAACCATCTTTCGTTCTCGGACTCGATCTTCACTCCGCTGATCGTCCGGCGCCGGGTGACGTTCGTCGCGAAAGCGGAGTACTTCACCGGTAAGGGGATCAAGGGCTGGCTCATGCGCCAGTTCTTCTCCGGCACCGGGACCGTCCCGGTGGACCGATCGGGTGGCAGGGCGGCCCAGGCGGCCCTGGACACCCTGCTCAGGGTGCTCCGAGAGGGCGGCGTCGCCGGCATCTACCCCGAGGGCACCCGGTCGCCGGACGGCCGCCTCTACCGCGGCAAGACCGGCGTGGCCCGGCTCGCCCTCGAGAGCGGGGCGCTGGTGGTGCCGGTGGCGCTGCTGAACACCGACGAGATCCAGCCGACCGGCAAGCTCATCCCGTCGGTCAAGCGGGTGCGGATGCGTTTCGGCGCACCGTTGGACTTCTCCCGGTACGCGGGGGAGAAGGGCGACCGGTTCGTCGAGCGCGCGGTGACCGACGAGATCATGTACGAGCTGATGACATTGACCGGCCGCCCGTACGTCGACGTCTACGCCGCCAAGCTCAAAACGTCCGTGGAGGTCCAGCCCCAGACCGAGACCAGACCTACCGCGACGCCTCCATCCCCGCCCGCCGCCGCAGAGCAGAAACGTCCGTGACCACTATCCGGCGGCCCTCGGTGCGCAGCCAGCCCCGGTTGGCGAAGGAGCCGATCGCCTGGTTGACGCTCTGCCTGGAGCCGCCCGCCATCTCGGCGAGCTGACTCTGGTTGAGCTCGATGGTGATCATCGGCGCCTGATTCTCGCCGGCCAGCCGGACCAGGGTCTTGGCCACCCGGCCGGGCAGATCGAGGAAGACGTGGTCGGCGTTCTGCTCGGTGAGCCGGCGGATCAGCTCGCCGAAGGAGCGCATCACCGCGTCGAGGATCCGCGGGTTGGAGTGGACCAGGTCGATGAAGGCGGCCCGCGACAGGGCCAGCGCCTGGGTGTCCTCGATCGCCTCGGCGGAGGCCGAGCGGGTCGACGCGTCCAGAAGCGACACCTCGCCCAGCACGTCGGGCGGCCGGGCCACGGTCAGCACCGCGCGCTCGCCGGTGGGGGCGGTGCGGAAGACGGCGACCGCGCCGCGCTTCAGGATGATCAGTGACTCTCCGGGATCGTGCTCGACGAAGAGGATCTGTCCCTTGCGGTAGGTCCGGGGCACCGCGGTGGCCAGCACGCGCTGCCGGACCTCAGGCTCCAGGCCGGCGAACATCTGCACGTTGGCCAGCGGATCACCGGGATCCGGCAGGCGATGGTCCACGGCTGTTTCCTTCCCGGTCCGGGCGCGACGATCACTCATAGCATGAAGAGCCGTCGCGACGCCATGTGATACCTCCACGGCGGCAATTCCTCGCATCGTCACCGATCATGCCCCTGACGCTTCTTTCTGTATAGGTGGCAAGCGCGAAGCGTTACGATCGCCCACCGTGTCCGTCGTACAGACTGGCCGTACCGGGATAATCTGCGCCGTGCCGGACGACGATCTCCTTCGATCCTTGCTGCGCGACCACTGGCATCTGGCGCCGAGCGAGGTGGAGGCCCTCGACGGCGGGCTGATGTCATGCGCCTGGGAGGTGCGGTCGGGCGGCGACCGCTACGTCGCCCGGCTGGTCGACGAGCCGGCGAAGCTGCCGGTGGAGGCGGGGCTGTCCGCGGCCGAGCATCTGCGCGGCTGGGGGATCGAGGTCGGCGCTCCGGTGCGTACCCTCGGCGGCAGCCTCACGGCCAGCACCCCCGCCGGAGCTCTCGCCGTCTCCCGCCGCGTGCCCGGCCGGTCCCTGGCCGGCGCCGATCCGATCGACCAGCAGTGGTGGGGCGACCGGCTCGGGGTGGTGCACCGGGTGCTGCAGGACTTCCACCATCCGGGCCTGCGGCCGTGGAGCCTGATCGACCCGGACGCGGCGCATCTGGGCGCCGAGCCGTGGCTGCGGCCTGCGGTGGCCGACGCGGTCACCGCCACCACGCGCCTCATGGTCACCGACCGCCTCACCTACGGGGTGCTGCACGGCGACCCGGCACCGGGCGGGTTCGTGGTCGACCCGGACACCGGTCGGACCGGGCTGTTCGACTGCGGCGCCAGCGGCACGGGCCCGCTCGCCTACGACGTGGCGGCGGCCGTGGTCTACGCCGGCGGGCCCGACGCGTCGGCCGAGTTCCTCGACGGCTATCTGGCGGCCGCCCCGGTGCCTCCCGACGAGTTGGACGCCGCGCTGCCGGTGATGATCCGGTTCCGGTGGGCGGTGCAGGCCGACTGGTCGGCGCGGCGGCTGGGCGCGCCCGGCGCCCGCGCGAACCTGCACCGCGCCCGCGATGCCCTGGTGGCTCCCGGCTAGGTTTGTCCGCGATGGTCTACCGCTATTTCTATGACTGCGAGTTCATCGAGGACGGCCGCCTGGTCGATCTCGTCTCGATCGGCGTGGTCGACGAGTTCGGCCGCGAGTTCTATGCGGTATCCACCCAGTTCGACGACAGCCGCGCCGTGCCCTGGGTGCGCCGCAACGTCCTCGACAAGCTGCCCAGCCCGGCCGACCCGGCGTGGCGCTCGCGCGAGCGGATCCGCGACGAGCTGTACGAGTTCCTGCTGGAGCCGGTGCGCGGTCGCGACGAGCAGATCGAGCTGTGGGCGTGGTATGCGGCGTACGACCATGTGGCGCTGGCCCAGCTGTGGGGTGCGATGCCCGCGCTGCCCCGCGAGATCCCGCGGTTCACCAAGGATCTGCGGCAGCTCTGGGACGACAAGGGCCGGCCGCCGCTGCCCACCGCCACCGGCCGGCACGACGCGCTCGTGGACGCCAAGCACAACTTGGCCCGGTGGCAGGCGATGGTTGGGCCACCGAGCTGAGGGAAGCCAAGGTGTATCCGTGATCGAGAGGAGCACCCATGGCCGAGAAGACCGAGCAGGAGAAGCGGGAGACCGTCAAGGAGCTGGTCAAGAACGCCCGGATCAGCATGCTGACCACGATGACCGCGGACGGCAAGCACGTCAGCCGGCCGATGGCGCTGCAGGACGTGGAGTTCGACGGGGACCTGTGGTTCTTCGCGTACAGCGACTCCGACGTGATCGCGCAGATCGGCGCGAACCCGCAGGTCAACGTCTCGTTCAGCGACGAGAAGCAGAACAACTGGATCTCCATCTCGGGCGCCGCCGAGCGCGTCGACGACCGCGCCAAGGCCGAGGAGCTGTGGAGCGCGCCGCTCAAGGCGTGGTTCCCGGACGGCCTGGACACGCCCACCCTCACGCTGATCAAGGTGCACGCGGACACCGCCGAATACTGGGAGTCAGCACACAGCAGCCGGGTGGTCACGCTCATCGGGTACGCGAAGGCGGCCGTGACCGGCAAGACGCCTGATGCGGGGGAGAACGAAACAGTGCGGTTGTAGCGGGCCGCTTTGAGCCGGGGTCGCCATGCCGACTACAGTGCGCATGCGGCCCCGGCCCCGCTCCCAGGCAGCGTTGCCGATCATCGGAGGGGTATGACGGGCGCTCCGCGACCTGCCATGGGAGGACTGTTCAATCATGCGTATCGGCGTGCTCACCGGCGGCGGCGACTGCCCCGGTCTGAATGCGGTGATCCGGGCGGTGGCGCGCAAGGGCGTCGCCGTCTACGGACACGAGTTCGTCGGCTTCCGGGACGGCTGGAAGGGCCCGCTCGAGGGTCTGACGAAGCCGCTCGGCATCGCCGAGGTGCGGGGCATCCTCCCGCGGGGCGGCACCATCCTGGGCTCCTCGCGCACCAACCCCTTCAAGATCGAGGGCGGCGTCGAGCGGATCAAGCAGAACCTGGCCGACCAGGGTGTGGACGCGCTGGTCGCGATCGGCGGCGAGGACACCCTCGGCGTCGCGACCAAGCTCAACGATCTGGGCGTCAAGGTCGTCGGTGTGCCGAAGACGATCGACAACGACCTGAACGCCACCGACTACACGTTCGGCTTCGACACCGCGGTGAACATCGCGATGGAGGCCATCGACCGGCTGCACACCACGGCCGAGTCGCACCACCGCACGCTGGTCGTCGAGGTGATGGGCCGGCACGCCGGCTGGATCGCCCTGCACGCCGGCCTGGCCGGTGGCGCCAACGTCATCCTGCTGCCGGAGCGCAACTTCGACGTCGAGCAGGTCGCCACGTACGTGACCAAGCGCTTCCAGGTCGAGTACGCGCCGATCGTCGTGGTCGCCGAGGGCGCGCAGCCGCTCGAGGGTCAGATGCAGCTGGTCAACCAGGAGCTGGACGCGTTCGGCCACGTGCGGCTGGGCGGCATCGGCCAGTGGCTGGCCCAGTCGCTGGAGGAGAAGACCGGCAAGGAGGCCCGCACCGTGGTCCTCGGTCACATCCAGCGCGGCGGCACGCCGACCGCGTTCGACCGGGTGCTCGCCACCCGCTTCGGGCTGCAGGCGATCGACGCCGTGCACGACGGTGACTTCGGCAAGATGATGGCGCTGCGCGGCACCGACATCATCCGCGTGCCGCTGGCCGAGGGCACCGGTGAGCTCAAGACCGTGCCGCTGTCCCGCTACGAAGAGGCCGAAGTCTTCTTCGGCAGCTGAGGAACCTCATGAAGATC
>NZ_JBFAZH010000245.1:0-8165 GCF_040681735.1 Actinoplanes sp. NPDC051633
TCATCGAGTACGACGACACCCAGAAGATCTTCAGCAACCCGGCCGAGAAGAAGACCGAGGACTACATCACCGGCCGTTTCGGCTGATTCTCAACACGGCGCCGCCGTCGCCGGTCAACTCGATGCGGGGTTGCACCGGCACGGCGGCGTCCTGCTCTGCCTGAAAAACCGAATCAATATCCGGGTACGAGCGCAGCGAGTCCACTGTCACACGCGTGGGCGGGAGCATGGTCAGGCCGTTGGCGCCCTGCGGGCTGACCCATTGGGTCGCGTCTGCCTCCCCGCTGACGTCCCGCGCCGTCTGTCCCTGCGGCAGCCGCGCCACGAAGAACCAGGTGTCGAACCGGCGCGGCTCGAACTCCGGTGTGACCCACCGCGACCAGGGATGCAGCAGGTCGTCGCGCAGCCGCAGGTCGTGCTTGGCGAGCAGGGCGGTCATCGTCAGCTCCCGCCCGGCGACCGCGGCCCGGTCCTCCTCCCAGTCGCTGACGTCGCCGACGACCCGCTCCGGCGAGCCGGCCAGCAGCACGCCGGCCTCCTCGAAGAGTTCGCGGACGGCGGCGCCGACCACCGCGCGGGCCTCGGGGTCGGGCACACCGAGGCGTCGCGACCAGTCGTCGCGGATGGTCTCGGGCTGATCCGAGGGGTCCACGCCACCGCCCGGGAAGGCGTAGACACCGCCGAAGGTCATCGCGGTGAGCCTTCTCAGCACGTACACCTCAAGGCCTGGGTCTTCCCGGAGAAGGACCACCGTGGCGGCGGGACGGGTCGGCGCCGGTGGGCCGGTGAACTCTCGGGCCCTCTGAACCATCGCGGCGGGCAGCGGATAAGTCACCCGCCGATCCTCCCACCGCGCCTCCGCGTTTCGATACCGTGGCGATCATGACGACGCGTTGGGGAATTCTCGGCACCGGTGGCATCGCGAGCGCGTTCGCCACGGATCTGCGGCTCACCGAGGACGCCCAGCTGGCCGCCGTCGGCTCGAGGACGCCGGCGGCGGCGACGTCGTTCGCGGAGAGGCACGGGTTCGAGCGCGCGTACGGCTCATGGGTCGAGCTCGCCACCGACCCCGAGGTGGACGTGGTCTACGTGGCCACGCCGCACGCCTTCCACGAGCCCGCCGCGATGCAGTGCCTGAGGTCCGGCAAGGCGGTCCTCTGCGAGAAGCCGATGACCCTCGACCTGGCATCGTCGGCGCTGCTGGTGCAGGAGTCACGGGCGCGCCGCGTGTTCCTCATGGAGGCCATGTGGATGCGGTGCAATCCGGTGATCCGCGAGATCGCGGAGCTGGTCGGGTCGGGGGCGATCGGCCGGATCACCGCGGTGCACGCCGACTTCGGCCTGCAGGGCCCGTTCGAGGCGACCCACCGGCTCCGGGATCCCGAGTTGGGTGGTGGTGCGCTGCTGGACCTGGGCGTCTACCCGATCCACTTCGCCCACCTGCTGCTCGGCGCGCCCACCTCGGTGCAGGCCTGGGCGCATCTCACGCCGGAGCGGGTGGACGAGACCACCGGCATCCTCTTCGGCTACGACACGGGCTCGGTGGCCGCCCTGACCTGCTCGATCAACGGCGCGTCCCGCAACGCCGCGTCGATCACCGGTGAGACCGGCCGCATCGACCTGCCGGTCGGCTTCTTCGCGCCGCGGGAGTACACGATCACCAGGGGCGGGACCACCGAGACGGTGTCCCGCCCCTTCGAGGGTCAGGGCTACCGGTTCGAGGCCCTCGAGGTGCAGCGCTGCCTGGCCGAGGGCCTGCTCGAGAGCCCACTGGTGCCGGCCGGTGTGACGCTCGAAGTCATGACCTTGATGGACACGATCCGCGACGAGATCGGCGTCGTGTATTAGTTTCCGACGCCCAGAGCGGCCATGAAGGCGGCCGGGTAGCGGTCGCCACGCGCCGACCCCGCCGGCACCGCCTTCTCGATCTCGGCCAGATCATCCGGGGTCAGCTCCAGGTCCATCGCCGGCAGCGCCTCGGCCAGCCGCTCGCGGGTGCGGGCGCCGACCAGCGGCACGATGTCGTCGCCCTGCGCCGCCACCCAGGCGATGACCAGCTGGGCGACCGAGCAGCCCTTCGCCTCGGCGACACTGCGAAGCGCCTCCACCAGAGCCAGGTTGTGCTCCACGTTCCCGCTCGCGAATCGCGGGCTGAAGCCTCGGGCGTCGCCCTGACCGGCGCTGCCGGCCGACCAGTGCCCGGAGATGAGGCCGCGGCCCAGCACGCCGTACGCAGTCATCCCGATGCCCAGCTCACGCAACGTCGGCAGCACCTCGGCCTCCACCGCCCGGGAGATCAGCGAATACTCGATCTGCAGGTCGGCGATCGGGTGCACGGCGTGCGCGCGGCGGATCGTCTCGGCGTTCACCTCGGACAACCCGACCTGCCGCACGTACCCGGCGTCGATCATCTCCTTGATCGCGCCGACCGTGTCCTCGATCGGCACCGCCGGGTCCAGCCGCGCCGGGCGGTAGATGTCGATGTGGTCGACGCCGAGCCGGGTCAGCGAATAGGCGAGGAAGTTCTTCACCGCCGCCGGCCGGTTGTCGGTCCCGCTGAACTCGTTGCCGGGCCCGCGCAGCGCGCCGAACTTGACGCTCAACCGGTAGCTGTCGCGGTCGCGGCCGCGCAGCGCTTCGGCCAGCAGCAGCTCGTTGCGGCCCATGTCGTAGAAGTCGCCGGTGTCGATCAGCGTGACGCCGGCGTCCAGCGCGGCGTGCACGGTGGCGATGCTCTCCGCCCGGTCGGACGGGCCGTACGCGCCGCCCGACATGCCCATCGCTCCGAGGCCCAAGGTTCGTTTCGTCATGGCCCCACCGTGCGCCGCGATCTGCCGGGGCGGCAGCGGAGAGTTCATCGTGGGATCGCCGCTCCCTGTCTCGGGTCTCGATGCCGAGGCAGCATGGTGGCATGCAGCGTGCCGAACTCGCCGACTTCCTGCGCCGCCGCCGTGAGGCGATCCGGCCGGCCGAGGTGGGCATCGCCTCCGGGCCCCGCCGCCGCACCGTGGGTCTGCGGCGCGAGGAGGTCGCCATGCTCGCCGGCATGTCGGTCGACTACGTCGTACGCCTCGAGCAGGGCCGCAGCAGTCAGCCCTCGACCCAGCTGCTCGGCGCGATGGCCCGGGCCCTGCGCCTCTCCGACGACGAGCGCGCCCACCTCTTCCACCTGGCCGGTCATCAGCCGCCGCCCGCCGAGGGGGTGGCCCAGCAGGCCCGCGCCGGCCTGCTGCGGATGCTCGACCTGCTCGGCGACACGGCCGCGCTGGTGATCTCCGACCTCGGGGAGGTGCTCGCCCAGAACAGGGCGTCGGTCCTGTTGTCCGGCGACCACACCGGCCTCACGGGCGACCGGCGCTACCTGGTGTACCGCTGGTTCACCGAGCCGGACGCCCGCGAGCTCAACACACCCGAGGAGTACGAGCGGCTCGCCCGTCAGCACGTGGCCGATCTGCGCGCGACCGCCGGCCGCCGGTCCGGTGATCCGGTGGTGACCGGGCTGGTCGAGCGGCTGCGGGCGGCCAGCGACGAGTTCGGCCGGTTGTGGGCCGAGCACGAGGTCAAGGTGCGGCGCGCCGACCAGAAGACCTTCCGGCATGAGCGGGTGGGCCGGCTGCTGATGGACTGCGAAACGCTGGTGACCCCGGACCAGCGCCAGCTCCTGCTGGTCCTGACCCCGGCCGACGACGAGACCCGGGACCGCCTGGCCCTGCTCCGAGTCCTCGGCACGGAGGAGTTCCCGGCAGCCGACCCAAGCAAAAGTGGTAGCCCAAGAGCCCATCCGAGACCCGGATAGCCCTCTGAGCTACCACTGCGGGGTCCCGGCCGCGGGCGCAAGCGAAAGTGGTAGCTCAGCCACTTGTCCGCTCGCGGGACAGGTGGCTGGGCTACCACTTTGTTGTGCCGTCCGACTCCTGGCTCTAGCTGAAGAGCGGGCGGACCACCAGGTACAGCAGGCAGGCGAAGGCGCCGGCGGCCGGGAAGGTGATCACCCAGCCGGCGATGATGCTGCCGGCGACGTTCCAGCGGACCGCCGACAGACGCTTCGTCGCGCCGACGCCCATGATGGCCGACGTGATCGTGTGCGTCGTCGAGATCGGCGCGCCCAGGACCAGGGCGTTGAAGTAGAGCACGCTGCTGGCCACCGTCTCCGCGGCGAACCCCTCCGGCGGGCGCAAGTCGATGATCTTGCGGCCGAGCGTGCGGATGATGCGCCAGCCGCCGGCGTAGGTGCCGGCCGCCAGCACCGTCGCGGAGGCCCAGATCGTCCACTCGGGAATGCTCTTGGGATCGTCCGCGAAGCCGCCGGTGTAGAGCGCCAGCACCACGACGCCGATCGTCTTCGCCGCGTCCTGCATGCCGTGGCCGATCGACATGGCCGCCGCGCTCACCGTCTGGGCGTGCCGGAACCCGCGGTTGAGCCGGGCCGGGTGCCCGCGACGGAAGATCCACAGCACTGCGATCATGAAGACGAAGCCCAGGGTGAAGCCGACCAGTGGCGAGAGCACCATCGGCACCAGCACCTTGGACACGATGTTGGCCCACTGCACCGTCCCGCCGGCGGCGAAGAGCGTCGCGCCGACCAGGCCGCCGAAGAGGGCGTGCGAGCTGCTGCTGGGCAGGCCGAACCACCAGGTGATCAGGTTCCAGCAGATGGCGCCGAGCACGCCCGCGAAGACGACGCCCAGGCTGGCCACGCCGGTCGGCAGCGAGACCAGCCCGCTGCCCACCGTCTCGGCGACCTTGGTGCCGATGTGCGCGCCGATGAAGTTGCCCACGGCGGCCATCGCCAGCGCCGCTCGCGGTGTCAACGCGCGGGTGCTCACGCTGGTCGCGATGGCGTTCGCCGCGTCGTGGAAGCCGTTGGTGTAGTCGAACGCCAGCGCGACGACGATCACCGCGAGGACGGCGATCAACTCCGGGGACAAGGCTCAGGACTCCTTGACCGTGATGGTCTCGATGGTGTTCGCGACGTGCTCGAAGGCGTCACAGGCGGCCTCCAGCTCGTCGGCGACCTCTTTCATCTTGAGCACGGTCAGCGCGTCGTACTCGCCGGAGAAGAGCCGGACCAGCAGCATCCGGTACGCGCGGTCGCCGTCGTTCTCCAGCCGGTTGATCTCGATCCAGTACTCCTCGAGATTCTTCATCGTCTTGAGCCGGGGCATCGCGTCCGCGGTGATCTTGGCCTGCTGGTCGAGCACGTTGACCAGCTCGTGCATCTCGCGCGGCAGCGACGGCAGCTCGGTGAGCCCGTAGAGGTAGATCAGGTTGCCGACCGCCTCGAGGTGGTCCATCACGTCGTCGAGCTGCGAGCCGAGAGAGTAGATGTCCTCCCGGTCGAACGGAGTGATGAACGTCGAGTTGATCTTCTTGTAGAGATCGTGGGTGATCTGGTCGCTGTCGTGCTCGACGTCGGTCAGCCGTTCACTGACGGACTGCACCTCGGTCCCCGGCAGGGCCAGCTCGTTGAGCAGCTCGGTGCCGCGCACCAGGTTCTGGGCCGCACGGGTGAACAGCTCGTAGAACGCGCCCTCGGTGGGGCGGAAGGAGAACTTCACGACGCGTACCTCGATCGACGAATCTGGTGTCAGGCGTTGTTCACCTTACGCAGAGCCGACGCATCGTCCGTCACCACCGGCCGTGGCGCGGGCGCCGATTTGCGAGCCGGCCTCGTGACGAAGGCCGGGACCGCGTCCGGCGGTCGCACCGGGTGACGACGCAGGTGTCGAGCCAGGCCACGATGGTCACTGTCCGCAATCACGTCGACGCCCGCGAGGCCGAGCTCGGTCCAGACGGCGCGGCGTGCGCTGCGTGGGCCCGCGGTCAGACCCGAGATGCGCACGGTACGCCCGTCCTCGTGGGCCGCGCGGACCATCGCGTGCAGCAGATGCCGCTCCACCGCCGGGATGGGATCGAGTCCGTCCCAGCCGAACCGCCGGGTCCACGGTTCGCTGATCATCGGCACCAGCGCTGGCGGCGCCGAGCGTGAGCCGATGTCGTCGAAGGTGCCGTCGGCGAAGGCGTACCGGTCGCGCTGCGCGGCGAGCAACTCACGCACGTCCACGATCCCGGCCACCGCGACGGTCACCGCACCGGGCTCCAGCCGGCCGTTGTGACACCGGCTGAGCAGCGGCGCGTGGTCGCGCAACTGCTGATCGAGCATCCGGTACGAGCGCAGCAGGCTCTCCGCGTCGCGGTTGGGCCCGACGAACTCGACCACCAGCCGGAACGGGACCTCCTGGTCGTGCCGGAGCCGGCCGCCGCGCGACTTGGCCCGGGCCAGCAGCGGACCCAGGACGAGCCGGCGCAGGGTACGGCCGGGTTGCGGCGCGCCGGGGCCGAGGAAGAGCTCGCCGTGCGGGCCCGGCCGGACCGGCACGGTGAGCCCGGCCAGTCCGCGCTGCAGCACGCCGGGCAGCGGGTCGGCGGAGTCCGGACCGGCCAGCGCATGCCCGGCGGCCAGATAGGGGGCCGGCCTGCGCAGCACCGCACAGCCCGCCGCCAGCGCCCCCGCGGCACCCGCCAGCCCCGCGATGCCACCCACCAGCGTGGTCACATCGTTTGCCACGACCTTCTCCGCAAATCGGACAATTTGTGTGACCACTGTGACACATGTTGCGTGCTCAGTCGACGACCAGCGAGAGCCACTTGCGATATTCGGTCGCGAACGGCTCGCTGCCGTCGCCGAGCGCGGCGAACAGCTTCTCCGCGGCCGCGTGCGCCTCGGCGACCAGTTCGTCCGGATAGCCGAACCGGACCCGGTGATCGGCGAACTCGTCCTCGTCGCGCAGCTCGACTGTTTGCGTCTCGCGCCGCCGCACGACGTCGAGATCCAGGTCGATGATGTGCACCGTGTCACCCTCCCAGCGCGCCGGGGTGGTGATGTCGCAATAGACCTCACTGGTGCGCGGCGGCGGGTTGAACATGCCGGTCCACCACGCCGCGTGCGGGATCAGCAGCACAAACGGGATCTGCTCGACCGACGGTCGTCCGTGGTAGACGGACTCGGTCCCGCGCGGCACACCGACCCAGATGCCCAGGTCGTCCTCGCTGAGGCGGCGGGCCGGGTAATCGCGGTGTGCCGAACCGTCGTACTTCGTATAGACGACGCGGACCGTCTCGTTCGGCATGACTGGCACCCTAACGGTGAGACGTTTTTGTCGGTGGCTGCGGGTACGGTCTCCGACGTGACCGCCGCCATCCGCCCCAGCCCCAAGAGCAGCTCCAAAACCGGCGCCAAGAGCGGGTCCAAGACCGGCTCCGCCAAGGCCGGCGCCAAGGCCAGCTCCGCCGACCTGCTCGCCGCGGCGGTCGGCGCGGTGCCCGGTGGAGCGGCCCGTCCGGGCCAGCAGGCGATGGCGTCGGCGATCGAGCGGGCGGTGCGCGAGCGCGAGCATCTGCTGGTGCAGGCGGGGACGGGCACGGGCAAGTCACTGGCCTACCTGACGCCCGCCCTGCTGGTGGACGGCCCGGTGGTGGTCTCCACGGCCACGCTGGCGTTGCAGAACCAGCTGGTCGAGCACGACCTGCCGCGGCTCGCCGACGCGGTCGAGCCACTGCTCGGGCGGCGGCCGACCTTCGCGGTGCTCAAGGGCCGCCACCACTACCTGTGCCTGGCCAAGATGGAGCACGCCGACGAGGAGGAGCCGGCCGAGACGCTGTTCGACGCACGACTCGCCAAGCCGACACCGTGGCTCGCCGAGGCGGGCCGGCTGGGCAAGCAGATCCTGCGGCTGCAGGCCTGGTCGGAGAAGACGAAGACCGGCGACCGTGACGAGCTCGATCCGGGCGTCGACGACACGGCCTGGCGGCAGGTGTCGATGCCGGCGCGCGACTGCGTGGGTGCGGCCAAGTGTCCGTACGGCGCGGAGTGCTTCGCCGAGGCCTCCCGTGCCCGGGCCCGCGAGGCCGACATCGTGGTGACCAACCACAGCCTGCTCGCGGTCGACATGCTGGCCGGGCGGCACATCGTCCCGCCGCACCGGCTGCTGGTGGTCGACGAGGCGCACGAGCTGGCCGACCGGGTGTCCTCCGCGGCGCAGGCCGAGATCGCGCCCGACGCGGTGGAGCGGGCGGCGCGGCGGGCGCGGCCGCTGATCACGCCGCAGGCGGCAGAGGCGCTCTCCGAGGCGGCCGACGCCCTGACCGTCGGGCTGGGCGAGGCCC
>NZ_JBFAZH010000246.1:0-6402 GCF_040681735.1 Actinoplanes sp. NPDC051633
CGTATCCCGACCCCGATGTCAGCCTGATCGTCACCCACCTCGGCGCAGCGAAGGGCAAGGCCTTCGCCGACGGGCTCAAGGCGGCCGGCGCGACCGTCGTGCCCGCGGCGAAGCTCAAGGGTGAGCGTGACCGCATCGCCTTCGTGCGCGACGAGTTCCGGCGCCACGGCGGCCGCTGCGACGAGGCCACGGCATCCGCCCTGCTCGCGGCGGTGGGCAACGACCTGCGCGAGATCGCCGCCGCGTGCTCCCAGCTGCTGGCCGACACCGACGGCAAAATCAGCGCGGCGGTCGTCGCGAAGTACTACAGGGGACGCGCCGAGGCCAGCGGCTTCACGGTGGCCGACGCCGCGATGGTCGGCGACGTGCCGGGCGCGCTCGAGGCGCTGCGCTGGGCGCTGCACGTGGGTGTCGACCCGGTGCCGATCGCCGACGCCATCGCCGATGGTGTGCGGACCGTCGCGCGGGTCGCCTCGGCCGGTCGCGGCAACCCTTATTCGCTGGCCGCCTCACTGGGCATGCCGGCCTGGAAGATCCAGAAGGCGCAGGAGCGCGCCCGCGGCTGGAGCCCGGAGGGGCTGGCCGCGGCGATGCGCGTCGCGGCCGACTGCAACGCGGCGGTCAAAGGCGGGGCCGAGGATCGCGGCTGGGCCCTCGAACAGGCAGTGGTGCAGGTCGCCGCGGCCCGGCGGGGAGCCGCGCGGTGAGCCGGATGATCAGGTCCCGGCGGGCGCCCATCGAGCGCGATCTCCCGCTGTACGCGCGGATGCTCGGTCTGCGACACCTCACGCCGAGCGGTTTCCTCTGCTTCGTGTTCCTCGAGGGCGCCGTCGCGCTCGGCGTCCTGCTCGCGCTGGCCGAGCTGGTGAGCTGGTGGGGCGTGCTGGTCCTGCCGATCACGGTGGCGGCGATGGTTAAGCTCAACGACCTGATCGCCGGTGCGCTGATGCGGCCGGCGGTGGCGGTGCCGGCTGCGGGCGGATATCGGTCATCGCCGGTGCGGCCGGCCGTGGGCGAGTTCGCCGTGGGGGAGCGTGCGCTGGGTCGCGCGCGTACCGTCGATCTGCGCAATCCGGACGGCGGGACGCCCGCCGCCGACATCGAGCTGCGCATGCAGCAGGCTCGGCAGTCGGCCGCCCGCCGCTACGAATAAGCGTCTTGTCGCGGCCGCTACTGTTCCGGTGTGGACAGTGTGCGGGCGCTCTTTCCCGGCGCTCGCGTCGAGGTCGGCGAGACGCTGGTCGGCAGCCTGCGATCGCGGGTCAGGCGGATCGTCGTCGACGGGCGGTCGCTGATCGCCAAGGAATATCTGAGCGGGGACGGCGACGGCTGGGCGCGGGAACGCGCCGCGCTCTCCATCCTCCCGGACGGTGCGCCGGCACCCCGGCTGGTCGCGACCTCCGCGTCGCCGCCGATCGTGGTGATGACCGACATCGGCATCGGGCCCAGTGTGGCGACGGCCCTGCTGGGTGCCGATCCCGTGGTGGCGGCCGGTGCGCTCGAGTCGTGGGCCACGTCGCTGGGCCGGCTGCATCGGCAGACCCGCGGGTCGCGGGCGGCGTTCCGCGGCGTACTGGGTGCGCGTTTTCCCGAGTCGCGGGTGCCGGAGGACCTGGCCGAGGCGGTGGACGGCTTCGACCGCCACTGCGCCCAGCTCGGCGTCGACCTTCCCGGCCCGGCCATGGCCGAGCTGCTCGGGCTGGCCGATCGGCTGAGCGGCGACGGGCCCGCCGCCGCGTTGACCCCGGCGGACGCGTGCCCGGACAACAACGTCCGCACCCAGGACGGGCTGGTGCTCATCGACTTCGAGGGCGGCCAGTGGCGGCACGTCGCCTGGGACCTCTGCTACTTGGCGGTGCCGTGGCCGTCCTGTTGGTGCGCGTGGCGCCTGCCGGAGGACGTGGTCGACGGCGCGCTGCGGGCGTACCGGTCGGCGGCGCGCAGCGAGTGGGCCGACTCGGCGGACTTCGGCACCGACGTCGCCGTCGCCACGGTCGGGTGGAGCTACATGTCCGTGTCGTGGTTCATGAAGCGCGCGCTGGACGGTGACGCGACACTGACCATCGCACCGGGGAAGACGTCACCGCCGCGCCGCGCGACGATCCTGCACCGGCTGGATGTGGTCCGCCGGACGGATGCCGGAACGCCGGCGCTGGCCGAGCTGGCCGACCGCCTGCACGACGAGCTGGCCGGCCGGTGGGGCGACTGCCCTATGCCGCTGGCACCGGCCTTCCGCTGAGGGTGCCGCAGACGACCGAAACCCCTCGCACCAGGCCGTGTGGCCGATGCGAGGGGTGAAGTCTGAGGTGCGGTCAGGCAGACAGCGAGCCGACGCGCTTGGCGATCGCCGACTTGCGGTTGGCAGCCTGGTTCTTGTGGATGACGCCCTTGCTGACCGCCTTGTCGAGCTGACGAGAGGCGGTGCGCAGCAGCGTGGTCGCCGTCTCGGCGTCGCCGGCTGCGCTGGCCTCGTGCAGCTTGCGGATCACCGTCTTCAGAGACGACTTGACCGACTTGTTGCGCAGCCGGGCCTTCTCGTTCTGCCGGTTGCGCTTGATCTGGGACTTGATGTTCGCCACGCGACAGCCTTGTCCTGACTAGTGTGCGGATGATGTCTCTCGGTGGTGACGCCACGTCTCCATCGATGGGCGGCGCGTCACCACACGCGAAGAACCACACTACCAGCACCCCATAGGGGCCTCCAAAACGCCCGCCTACCGGCCTCCGCGATGAAGTCACGAGGTGATTTGCGAGGTGGACCATCCGCGGCGGGCGGCCAGCCACGTCAGGGCCTGGGTGCCGCTGAACCTGTGGTGCTGACTCGCGTGCGGGGATGCCGTGCCCGGGTCACCCGCGGCTCTGACCAGCCAATATCCGCTCATCGCGGCCAGGGCGCCATCGACCCCGCCGTCCGGCGGCTCCCAGGCGTCGAGCAGGCGGTCGGCGTCGGCGCCGCCGGCCCAGGCGGTGACCAGCAACGTCACCGTGTCGAACCAAGGGGCGCCCAGACAGGGCCAGGTCCAGTCGCAGAGCCAGGCCGAGCCGGTGTCGTCGATCAGCACATTGTCGATGCGCAGATCGCCGTGCAGCATCCCGGCGCCCGCGGCCAGGCCCGGGAGGCGCTGCTCCAGGGTGGCCAGCTCGTCCAGGTGTGACAGTGCCCACGGCGGGACCGGCGGCGCGGGCACCCTGCCTGCGGCGATCTCGGACCACCAGGACAGCTCGTCGCGGATCAGGTCGGGGAGCCTCGGCAGGCCGGCCGCCAGGAGGGCGGCCGGCGGGCGGGACAGTGCGGTCGCCGCCGCCCGCCAGGTGACCAGCGTCGACTCGAGATCCGGGTGCGACCAGGGAAGATCCGGCACCCGGCCGGCGACCGCCTCCAGGCACAGCACGAAGTGGCCCGACTCCTCGAGGGTCCATAGCGGGCGGGCGGCGCGCACCCCGGCCGGCAGCTCCGACGTGATGAACGCTTCCCGCGCGTAGGCCGAAGCGGTGTTGCCGAACGGGGCCACCTTGACGAACGCGCGCGCGCCGGATGCGGTCTCCAGCAAACCGGCGTAGGCGCTGGTGAAGCCGCCTCCGGCGGCGGTCGCCCTGGCGAGCGGCGCGTCGAGCCGGCCGACGATCGCGGTGCGCACGGCCGCGGGCAGATCGGACCAGTCCGGGCGTACGGCGGTCGCGCCGTAGCGGATCTCGGGCAGCGATACCGGACGCATGACCCCATCCTGCCGTCGACGAGTTTTGTCGTACCCCGGTGGCACGATCCTCGGCATGAGAACCGACGACTTCTGGGCGGTCATCGCCCGCGCGACCGCCGACCGGCCCGGCTCGCCCGCGGTGGTGGCCGAGCGCGCCGTGGCCGAGCTTGCCGGGCGTGACGAGCAGGAGATCGTGGCGTGGGGGCGACATCTCGACAAGGTGATGGCCGCGTCGAGCCGGGAGGATCTGTGGGCGGCGGCCTATCTGATCAACGGCGGGTGTTCCGAGGAGGGGTTCGACGCCTTCCGTGGCTGGCTGATCGCGCACGGGCGCGAGGTGGTGGCGCGGTCGGTGAAGGAGCCGGATTCGCTGGCCGAGATGCCGGCCGTGCGGGGTGCCGCCGCGAGCGGCGCGGTGTTCGAGGCGGGCGAGGTGCTGGCCATCGCGCAGGAGGCCCATCGGCAGGCCACCGGCTCCGAGCTGCCGCCGTCCGACGTGCCGGTGAAACGGCTCGACCCGGCCGAGCTGTGGGATTTCGACGACGAGGACGAGATGGGCAAGCGGCTGCCGCGGCTGGCCGCGCTGTTCCTGGAGCCGCCGGAGTGAGCGGCCGGCGAACGGCACGCCCAAAACGGGTGGCGGCGGGCCGGGAGAATCCTCGGTATGAGCGACGGATCGGTGGCCTCGGTCAACCAGGTGGAGAAGTACTCGTTCAGTAAGCCGGCGCGGGACGAGATCGTCCTGGAGGCGGGGCTCGGAGTGCGGGGGGACGTGCACGCGGGGGTGACCGTCCGGCATCGCAGCCGGGTGCGGGCCGACCCGAGTCAGCCGAACCTGCGGCAGGTCCACCTGATCCAGGCCGAGTTGTTCGGCGAGGTGGGTGAGCACGGGTTCGCCGTGACGCCGGGCGATCTGGGGGAGAACGTCACGACCCGCGGGGTCGATCTTCTCGGGCTGCCGCGGGGTGCCGTGCTGCGGTTCGGCCCACCGCCTGCGGCCGGCGATGGGCAGCCGGCCGAGGCCGGGTCGGCGCGGGACGTCATCGCGGCGGCTCGGCGGGTGGAGCTCACTGAGGCGTTCGAGCTCGCGGTGCTGGCGCTCGAGGCAGCCGTCGAGCGGGAGGCCTGGTCCGATCCGCGGCCGGCCGTGGTGATCACCGGGTTGCGGAACCCGTGCGGGCAGATCGACGGATTCCGGTCCGGGCTGCTCAAGGAGGTTGCCTACAAGGACGGGGATGGGCGGTTCGTGCGCAAGGCGGGCGTGATGGGCGTGGTGTTGCGCGGCGGCGCGGTGCGGCCGGGCGACCCGTTCACCGTCGAGATGCCACCGCTGCCGCACCAGGCGCTCGACCGGGTTTGACCTGATCCACGCGACCGCCGGGCCGAGCCGTGGCAGACCGCCGGGCCCAGCCTCGCGAGCGCCGGCCATCGGCGAGCCGGCGCGGCCGCGAGACGGGGGCGGCCCGGTGAGGGCGGCGGGCGTGGGACGATAGGAACGGCCGGGTGGCGCCCGGCGTGCCCTTGGATTGTTGACGAACGACCAGAACGGACGACCGTGCCCGACCCCGGCGTGAACATCATCGGAGCGACCGACCCCGGTCGCATCCGCAACTTCTGCATCATCGCGCACATCGACCACGGCAAGTCCACGCTGGCCGACCGCATGCTGCAGATCACCGGGGTGGTCGATCCGCGGCAGATGCGGGCGCAGTACCTGGACCGGATGGACATCGAGCGCGAGCGCGGCATCACCATCAAGTCGCAGGCCGTCCGCATGCCCTGGGTGATCCGGGAGGGCGACGGCAAGGGCGACTCGGCCGTGCTCAACATGATCGACACGCCGGGACACGTGGACTTCACCTACGAGGTGTCGCGCAGCCTGGCGGCCTGCGAGGGAGCCGTGCTGCTGGTCGACGCGGCGCAGGGGATCGAGGCGCAGACCCTCGCGAACCTGTACCTCGCGATGGAGAACGACCTGCACGTCATCCCCGTGCTCAACAAGATCGACCTGCCGGCCGCCCAGCCGGAGAAGTATGCCGAGGAGCTCGCCAAGCTGATCGGCGTCGAGCCGTCCGACGTGCTCCGCGTGTCCGGCAAGACCGGTCAGGGCGTCGGCCACCTGCTCGATGAGATCGTGCGCCAGTTCAACCCGCCGGTCGGCGACGCCACCGGCCCGGCCCGGGCGATGATCTTCGATTCGGTGTACGACGTGTATCGCGGCGTCGTCACCTACGTCCGGGTCATCGACGGCCGCATCGAGGCTCGCGACAAGATCAAGATGATGTCCACCGGAGCCGTGCACGAGCTGCTCGAGATCGGCGTCGTCTCGCCCGAGATGGAGAAGGCCGGCGCGCTCGGCGTCGGCGAGGTGGGTTACCTGATCACGGGCGTCAAGGACGTGCGCCAGTCCCGCGTCGGCGACACCGTGACCGGCAACAACCGCCCGGCCAAGCAGGCCCTGGGCGGTTATTCGGACCCCAAGCCGATGGTCTACTCCGGCCTGTATCCGATCGACGGCTCGGACTATCCGGCGCTGCGCGACGCCCTGGACAAGCTCCAGCTCAACGACGCGTCCCTGACCTACGAGCCGGAGACCTCGCTGGCGCTCGGCTTCGGCTTCCGTTGCGGCTTCCTCGGCCTGCTGCACCTGGAGATCATCGGTGAGCGGCTCGAACGCGAGTTCAACCTCGACCTGATCTCGACC
>NZ_JBFAZH010000246.1:6502-8159 GCF_040681735.1 Actinoplanes sp. NPDC051633
GCTTCGGCTTCCGTTGCGGCTTCCTCGGCCTGCTGCACCTGGAGATCATCGGTGAGCGGCTCGAACGCGAGTTCAACCTCGACCTGATCTCGACCGCGCCCAACGTGGTCTACAAGGTGATCACCGAGGATCTGCAGGAGTTCACCGTCACCAACCCCAGCGAGTTCCCGGCCGGCAAGGTCGCCGAGATTCACGAGCCGGTGGTGCGCGCGACGGTGCTGGTGCCGAACGAGTACGTCGGCGCGGTCATGGAGCTGTGCCAGAGCCGGCGCGGTCAGATGCTCGGCATGGAGTACCTGTCGACCGAGCGGGTCGAGCTGCGCTACATGCTGCCGCTCGGCGAGATCATCTTCGACTTCTTCGATCAGCTCAAGAGCAAGACCAAGGGGTACGCGTCACTCGACTACGAGCCGTCCGGTGAGCAGGTGTCCGACCTGGTGAAGGTAGACATCCTGCTGCACGGTGAGCCGGTGGACGCGTTCAGCGCGATCGTGCACAAGGACAAGGCCTACGCGTACGGCACCACGATGGCCACCAAGCTGCAGAAGCTGATCCCCCGGCAGCAGTTCGAGGTGCCGATCCAGGCGGCGATCGGCAGCCGGATCATCGCCCGCGAGACCATCCGGGCGATCCGCAAGGACGTGCTCGCCAAGTGCTACGGCGGTGACATCACCCGTAAGCGCAAGCTGCTCGAGAAGCAGAAGGAGGGCAAGAAGCGGATGAAGATGGTCGGCCGGGTCGAGGTGCCCCAGGAGGCGTTCATCGCGGCCCTGTCCACGTCGGACTCCGGCGACGCAAAAGGGGCGAACAAGAAGTAATACCTGAGCAAATCACCGCATTGGGGACTTGATCTCGATCGAGCGGTTTGGTTTTTGAAAAGGTCGGGAACTCCTCGGCTCGACGGACGCAACGAATGCTTCACTCCCTGAGGAGGGACCCCCAATGACTGTCACCGGCATTATCACCGCGCTCATCGTCGGCTTGATCATCGGTGCGCTGGGTCGTCTGGTCGTACCCGGCAAGCAGAACATCCCGATCTGGCTGACCATGGTCATCGGTGTCGTGGCCGCCCTGCTGGGCACGGTTATCGCCCGCGCGGCCGGCTTCGGCGACACGGGCGGCATCGACTGGCGTGAGCTGCTCCTGCAGATCTTGCTCGCCGCCGTCGGTGTTGCGCTGGTCGCCGGTGTGGGCAGCCGCCGCCGCCTGACCCGCTAATTCGGGTCGGCCCGCGGAACCGCACTGCCGGAAGTAACCGAAACGCCGGATCGCCTGAGCGGTCCGGCGTTTCGCACGTCCAGAACCAATTTCGAAGATCAACACCCATGTCGTAGCGGGGTGGGTGGTGCTGACCGCTGCTCACGCCGAGGGCCGGGCGGACCCATCTGGCCGCTGGCGCGTCCAAACCGATGCCCCCACCCGGCGACCTGCGTGAGTGGCCACCCCCAACCCCAAACACCAGGCCCCCAACCGCCAACCCAAAAGTGGTAGCCCACCCACGTGTCGGGCCGTGAATGAGGTGGGTGGGCTACCACTTTGGGCTGTTGACCGTTCGTCAGTAGCGGAACTTGTGCTGGGCGCTGCGGCGGTTGACCCATGCCGGAAGGCCGTCTATGTGTTCGAGGTGGGGGAGGCGCTCGTCCGGCTGGTGGCCGCT
>NZ_JBFAZH010000247.1:0-8155 GCF_040681735.1 Actinoplanes sp. NPDC051633
GCTCGAACCCGCACGCCTGTTGAGGGCAGCCGCTTTTAAGGCGGCCGTGTCTGCCGTTCCACCACCCGGGCGGGGTAGGGCTGTGCTCACCGTATCGGCTGCCACCCGCCCGGCAAGACGCCGGACGGGTGGACGACACCGGCCTAGCGGACGCCCGCGCCCACCGGCTCGGCCGGGCGATCATCGACCAACGGCGGCGTCACGTCGGTGAACTCCTCACGCGGCTCGTGCAGCTGGCCCAGCGAGATCGTCTCGCGCTTGAAGAGGAACGCCAGCGTCCAGTCGGCCACCACGCGCGCCTTGCGGTTGAGCGACGGGATGCGGCTCACGTGATAGGTCCGGTGCATGAACCACGCCGGCAGGCCCTTGAGCTTGATGCCGTACACCTGGGCCACGCCCTTGTGCAGGCCGAGGCTGGCGACGCTGCCCGCGTACTTGTGCTTGTAGTTCTTCAGCGGGCCGCCGATGATCGACTGGCGGATGTTCGCGGCCAGCACCGCCGCCTGGCGCACGGCGTGCTGCGCGCTGGGTGAGCAGTACGCCCCCGGGTTGGTCAGGTCGGGCACCTGGGCGCAGTCGCCCGCGGTCCACGCGCCCTCGAGCACCCGGTCGCCGTCGACGATCTGCAGCGTCGGCAGCGCGGTGAGGTGGCCGCGCGGGCCGCGGGGCAGGTCGGTGCGGTCGAGCATCGGCGACGGCTTCACCCCGGCCGTCCAGACCAGCGTCTCGGCCTTGAACCGCTCGCCGTCGGACAGCTCGATCCAGCCGTCCACGCAAGACTCCAGCCGGGTGCCGAGCCGCAGCTCGATGCCGCGGGCGTCGAGCTGACGGGCCGCGTACGCCCCCATGTCCGGACCCACCTCGGGAAGGATCCGGTTGGTCGCCTCGACCAGCACGAAGCGCACCTCGTCCTGCCGCAGCTCCGGATAGGTTGGCAGGGCGTCGCGAACCACGTCCTCCATCTCGGCCAGCGCCTCGATGCCGGCGTAGCCGCCGCCGACGAAGACGAACGTCAACGACGCCCGGCGGACCGAAGGGTCGGGCGTCACGGCCGCGACGTCGAGCCGGTCGAGGATGTGGTTGCGAAGGTAGATGGCCTCGCCGATGGTCTTGAACCCGATGCCGTTCTCGCGCAGGCCGGGGATCGGCAGGGTGCGTGACACCGAGCCGGGCGCCACGATGATGTGGTCATAGTCCATCTCGGTGGCCGGGCCCTCGATCGGCTGGATGGTCACCGTCTTGCGGGCGTGCTCGATGCGCGTCACCTCGCCGGCGACGATGCGGCACCGCTTGAGCTCGCGGCGCAGCGGCACCACGGCATGGCGCGGCGAGATGTTGCCGGCCGCCGCCTCCGGCAGGAACGGCTGATAGGTCATGTGCGGCTGGGGGTCGATGACCACGACCTCGGCCTGGCGCGCACTGAGCTTCTTCGACAGGCGCAGGGCCGCGTACAGCCCCACATGTCCTGCCCCGACGACGATCACACGCTGCGGTCTCACGGATCAATCATCCTGCTCGCCGGGCCGGAAACAGCCTCGGTGTGACGCAACTCAACATCTGTAGAGGGTGCTGATCGCCACATGTGAAGTTTCAGTGTCCGGGGCGTCTCAACAGCCTTGCCAGCAGCAGCGTCGCGCCCACGGCGGCGGCCAGCCCGGCGACCGTGGCGACCACGAACGCGCCGCCCCCGAGCACGCCGGCCAGGCCCAGCGTGATCACCGTGAGCACCGCCGAGATCAGCACGACGATGCCGGCCCGGGTCATCCAGCGCAGCACCACGTCGAGGTTGACCACACCGTCGAAGGGCAGGACGGCGGCCAGCGCGGCGAGCGTGTGTCCGAGGTAGAGCAACGTGCCGATCGCGATCACCCGCCACAGCTGCACGGGATCGTCGTAGTAGCTGGTGTCCGCCACCCAGCCGCCGACCACGGTCAGCACGACGAACGTCGGCCCGCGGCCGCGCGGCGCGAAGGCCGGGTAGATCGCGACGGCCATCGGCACGAGGGCGTACTGGCTCTGCACGACCGCCTGCGGCCAGGCGACCACCACCGCGGCCACGAAGCTCAGCGCGATCCCGACCTTGACCAGCAGCGGAATCAGCGTGGCCCGGGCGATGGCCACCTGGGCGCGGGTGATCCGCCGGGTGATCCCGTCCAGCATCAGCGCCCCCGGGGTGCGCTGGCCAGGCGCGCGACGTCGCGGAGCACCAGGTCGAGACTTCCGGCGCCGGCCCAGGTCACCACGGGTACGCCGTGCTCGCGGAGCCGGCCCAGCACGTTGTCCCGCTCGATCCGCCACAGCCGGGTGGCCAGCGGGGTCCACTGGCTGCGGGCCGGCGGCGCCAGCCCGTCGGGCAGCGTGTCCACGGCGACCGTGTAGCGGCCGGACTGGGTGAGCCGGGCCAGCATGTCCGCCGAACGCGGGTCGACCAGCGGGGTGAGCACGACGACCAGCGCGTCCGGGGACACGTGGTGGGCGCCGAAGGCGTGCTCGTACGCCGCCTCGTCGGCGCTGTCGGCCTTGACGTCGAGCAGCCACTCGAGAACGGTCAGGTACTGCCGCCGGCCGGTGGCGGGCCGCAGCCGCCGGGCGTTCGCGCCGTACTCGAGCAGGGACACCCGGTCGCCGCGCTTGAGATAGTGCTCGGCGATCGCCGCGGAGGCCCGCACCGTGGTGTCCAGCACCGAGGCGCTGCCGTTGACGCCGCCGGAGACCCCGGCCTCGCCGAGCACGTCGAGCAGCAGCAGCACCTCGGCGTCGCGGTCCGACAGGGTGGCGGCGACGTGCAGGTCGCGGGTGCGCAGCGACACCCGCCAGTCGATGCGGCGGAGCCGGTCGCCGGGCGCGAACGGGCGTACCCCGGCAAGCTCTCCGCCCTCGCCGGGCCGCCGCGAGCGATGGTTTCCGACCAGCCCGGCCGCGGCAGGCATCGCCTCCACGGCGGCGAACGGCTCGGTGACCGGGTAGACGCGGAGCGCGTGCGCCTCGGTGACCACCGGGCGGCAGGCCAGCAGGCCGGAGCAGGCGGCGACGCGGGCGGCGGCCGGGCCGACCTCGTGCCGGCCCCACCGGCCGGCCTTGCCGCTGAGCTCGACGGCGGTCCAGTTGTCGCTGGCCACCTCGATCGCGAAGGGCCGGTCGGCATTCTCCAGATCGATCCAGGGCGAGGTCCGGGTACGCACCACCACCAGGTCGTAGTCGATGACGTCCGGGTTGGCCACGGTCAGCCCGGCGTGCACCTCGCCGCCCTCGACCAGATACTCCTCGTCGGCGGTGATGGTCACCTCGGGCGCCGAGCGCGGCATCCGGCGCAGGGCCATGGCGGCGCCGATCGCGAACGGCGCGCCCAGCAGCACCAGGTCGACCCGGCCGAGCGCGACGCCGAGCACCAGCAGCAGCCCGGTGAGCAGCACGCTGCGGCCCAGCGCCCGGGTCGGCACCCAGGCCGGGCCGCCCGTCCCCGGCTCGTCGAGATCCTGCGCCGGCGGCACCGCCAAGCGGATCCGAGGCTCAGTCATGCCGCGCATAGGTGGGCATCGCGCCGCTGGCCGGGGCCGGCACCGCGGTAAGCACCTCCTCGACCACGAACTGCGGGTCGACCTTGCGCAGCCACATCTCCGGCCGCAGCGTGATCCGGTGCGCCAGCGCGGGCACGGCCACGTCCTTCACGTCCTCGGGCACCACGAAGTCCCGCCCGGCCATCACCGCGCGCGCCCGGGCCAGCAGCAGCAGCGCCAGCGAGCCACGCGGCGACGACCCGACCATCACGGACGGGTGCTCGCGGGTGGCCGAGGCGAGCGCCACGATGTAGCGGCCGATCGAGTCCTCGACGGTGATCGTCTCCAGCGCCGCCTGCATCGTCAGCAGCGTCCGCGCGTCGACCACGGGGGCGAGCTGCGCCTCCTCCTGGCGGCGGGCCATCCGGCGGCGCAGGACGTCCCACTCCTCCTCGGCGGTCGGGTATCCGAAGGACACCCGCATCATGAACCGGTCGAGCTGGGCCTCGGGCAGGGGGTACGTGCCCTCGTACTCGATCGGGTTCGCGGTGGCCAGCACGTGGAACGGCGGGTCCAGGCGGTACGTGACGCCCTCGACCGACACCTGCTTCTCCTGCATCGCCTCGAGCAGCGCCGCCTGCGTCTTCGGCGGCGTCCGGTTGATCTCGTCGGCCAGCAGCATGTTGGTGAACACCGGGCCGGCCCGGAACGCGAAGTCGCCCTTGCGCTGGTCGTAGAGGAACGAGCCGGTGACGTCGGCGGGCAGCAGGTCGGGGGTGAACTGCAGCCGGCGGAAGTCCAGCCCGAGCGCCTGGGCGAAGGACCGCGCGGTCAGCGTCTTGCCCAGGCCGGGCAGGTCCTCGAGCAGCACGTGACCACCGGCCAGAATGCCGGCCAGCAC
The DNA here is from genome assembly GCF_040681735.1 of Actinoplanes sp. NPDC051633. NCBI lineage: Bacteria > Bacillati > Actinomycetota > Actinomycetes > Micromonosporales > Micromonosporaceae > Actinoplanes > Actinoplanes sp. NPDC051633. Next base: position 4,399 of record NZ_JBFAZH010000247.1, read on the forward strand.
CAGCTCCAGCGCGTCCCGCTTGCCGACCACCACGCTGCCGACCGAGTCCAGCACGGCCCCGGCCAACCGGCCGACCTCGAACGGAGGTAGGGACTCAGCCACCGATCCACTCCTTGTCACAGTCGTTCCAGCGCTTCCACGAAGGTCGTCACGTCCGTCTTCTTCGGCGGACGCCGGCCGGGTTCGCTGAGCGCGAGCCAGAGCGGCTCGCCGATCAGTTCCCGGGCCCGGCGCGGGTCCGTCGCCCGGGTCAGCCCGTGCCGCAGGCGCAGCCGCTCGTCGGTGAGCTCGGCGAGCACCGGCAGCACGTTACGCGAGAACCGATCGGCGTCCGACTGCGACCAGTCCAGCCGCTGCTCCCACCGGCGCACGGCGGTGCGCAGCGAGTCGGTGCCGGCCCAGCGGTAGTCCGCGCTCTCCTCGCCGGGGCGGGTGCCGGGCCGGGGCGGCGGCGGTGGCGCGACCTCGGAGACGGCCAGCATGAGCAGCCGCAACGCGACGAAGAACGCGACGATCATGAGGATCGGCAGCCGGATGCCGGCGATCCGGAACCCGGCGACGGTCACCGTGGTGGCAATGGCGATCAACAGCGCGTTGCGGAGCACCCACGCCGCGCGGGAGCCGGGACGGTCCGCCCCGGGCTCCGTCGGCTCGACGACGGGCGCGGGCGCGAAGCTGAAGAGGTCGTCCAGGCCGCCGTTGTCGGCGTCGCGGCTCATGCCGGCCCACTCAGCACAGCACCTGCACCGAGGTCGGCGCGCAGCCGCTGCAGCGCCGACCGGGCCTGCGCGCGCATCTGGTCGTCGACGGTGTGCGTGGCATATCGCGCCTGCCGGTAGACCTCGAGCAGCGCGGCCAGCACGCCGGCGTCCACCCGCTGCTCACGCAGCAGGCGCCCGACCAGGTCGGTGGGGCTGTCGCCGGCGTGCCGCGGGGTGCCGGCCGCGGCCGCCGCCTGCTCCAGCCGGACCCAGCAGGCGATCACCGCCCGGCGCGGGTCACGGTCGGTGTCGGAGAGCTCCTCGAGCCCGGCGTCGAGCGCCGCGACCAGATCCTCGGCCGTGCTCGCCTCATCGCGCTGCGGCTCGCGGACGCCGGCCCGGCGACTGCGACGGCGCTGCTGGTCGCGGATGATCGTCCAGATCACCAGCGCGATCAGGACCAGCGCGGCGACGCTCAGGACGACGATGGCGGCGGTGCCCACCCAGTCGGGCAGGCCGGTGGCCGGCTCGGGACCGCTGCCGGTGCCCTCGTCGACGTTCGGCCTGGCCAGCGGCTCGGTGGGCAGCAGCGGGGCCTCCTCGGTGGCCTCGACGGCCGGATTGATGCGTTCCAGCTGCGGCTGCGAGCGGGTGGCCGCCAGCGAGGCGAGAAAGAGCAGGCCGAGGACGGCGGCCAGCGGCCACCAGCGGCGAAGAGCGGCGAGGTCCATCGAGCAGGAATCATGCCAGGCCCGCGACGGCTTTGGCACGGGCGAGCACCTCGTCGAGCATCGCGGGGGTCAGCCGGCCGGTGAAGGTGTTCTGCTGCGAGACGTGGTAGCAGCCCAGCAGCACCGGCGCACCGGGCAGGCGGACCTCGGCGCCGTGCCCGAATTTCGGGCGCGGGACGGGCGGGCGCAGCGCGTACCCGGAGACGAGGAAGGGCCACCACGCCGCCCACGCAAAGGCACCCAGCGCGATGACCACCCGCAGGGTGGGCTTGATCAGCTCCAGCTCGCGGTGCAGCCACGGCGCGCAGGTGTCGCGCTCGACCGGGAGCGGCTTGTTGTCCGGCGGGGCGCAGCGGACCGCGGCGAAGATCCGCGTGTGCCGGAGCTCGAGGCCGTCGTCGCGGGAGACGCTGGTCGGCTGGTTGGCCAGGCCGGCCCGGTGCAGCGCGGCGAAGAGCACGTCGCCGGAGCGGTCGCCGGTGAAGATCCGGCCGGTGCGGTTGCCGCCGTGCGCCGCGGGGGCGAGGCCGAGGATGCCGATCGGGGCGTCGGCCGGACCCCAGCCCGGCACCGGGCGACCCCAGTACCGCTCGTCACGGAACGCCGCGCGCCGCTCGGCCGCCACCCTCTCCCGCCAGGCGACCAGCCGCGGGCAGGCGAAGCAGTCCGCCACCTCGGCGTCGAGCCGCGCGAGGTCAGGCGCTTGCGCAGCGTGGCGAAGAACCTCTTCGGGGGTACGCGTGGGCACACATCATTATCGCGGCCGCAGGCACAGCAGGTAACCGTCGCCGCTGGTGCTCGAATACACCGTGAACTTCTCGCCGGCCGAGAAGAACTTGTCGCACTCCGGACTGTCGATGTCGGTGACGCCGTCGACGCGACCGGCCACCACGAACTGCGCGTCGGCCGAGCCGCAGTCCACCTTCTTCGCCCGCGTCACCGTCTCGTCGGTGACCTCCTCGGCCGGGCCGCTGATGCAGTCACCGGCCCCGGCCGAGCGGGCGCGATCGCCGAACAGGAACGCCTTGACCGCGAAGACCGAGACGCCGACGGTGAGGGCCAGCAGGATGCGGACGACGACCTTGAACGCCATCGATCCGCGGGCGGGGGCCTCGACCTCGGTCACGGGCAGACCGTACCGGCTCCGGTCAACTATTTCGAGGGCGACGGAACCGGGGCCGCGGACGGATCCGTCAGCTTGAACGGCGCCTTGTCGGCACCGCAGAACGGGTACTTCGAGTCGTCCACCACCTGCGGCGCCGGCCCGTCGAACTCCTCGCAGTACGCCTGACCCAGGCGGATCGGCTGACCGTCCTGATCGAACAGCCGGGCGCCGTCGATGAGCCGGCCCTGCTGGTCGTAGACGAACACGTCGCGCACGTTGCTGTAGGGGTCCGAATACTCCACGTTGTTGTAGTAGTCCTGCCGGCTCTGCGAATCGGCGTCCGTGAAGCCGGCCACGGCGATCAGGATCAGCAGGGCCGAGCCGGCGTAGTAGGCCAGCCGGGGGCCGCGGGACAGCTTGAAGCCGCGGCGGCCGAACCAGATCGAGGGCAGCACGCAGGCGGTCAGCAGCAGCAACGCGACGAGGTCGCTGCCGCCGACGCGGGGCAGGAGCCCGATCGAGCCGCTCGCGTCGAGGCCGTGGGCGAGCACCATCGCGATCAGGTAGCCGCGCAGCACCCACCAGGCGGGGCGCAGCAGGCGGAGGAACTCGCTGGCGTGCGCGTACCCGAAGAAGGGCCCGGTCTTGCCGTCGATCACCCGCAGCCGGGCCGCCCAGGCCGACCGCAGCTTGGCCAGGTGGTCGGTGCGGGACGGCGGCGGCGGATCGGGGAAGCCGCCGCCCACGAAACCGGCGCCGGCCAGCAGCTCGGCCGCGTAGACCGAGGGCGGGCCGAGACGCTCGGTGAGCGTGCCGACCTCGTCCGCGACCACCTCGGCCAGGTGCTCGGGCAGGTCCTCGAGCAGTTCCTCGCGCATCGCCTCGGGCAGGCCGGACAGCGCGGCCCGGACCGCCTCGACGTACGCCGTGATCTCGTCCGTCTCGGTGCTGTTCACACCGTCCCCCGATCGCGAAGAAGGTCGTTCATCGTGGTTGCGAACTCGTGCCAGATCTTGCCGGACCGTTGCAACTCGGCCCGCCCGGCGGCGTTGAGCGCGTAGTACTTGCGGTGCGGGCCCTCGTCGCTGGGCACCACATAGGTGTTCAGCAGTCCGCCGTTGAAGAGCCGCCGCAGAGTGCCGTAGATCGAGGCGTCCCCGACATCCTCGAGACCGGCCGCGCGCAGCCGCCGGAGGATGTCGTAGCCGTAGCCGTCCTCG
>NZ_JBFAZH010000248.1:0-8154 GCF_040681735.1 Actinoplanes sp. NPDC051633
GCATCCGCCTCGCGGATGCGTCCGTGGGCTACCACTTTGTGTGCGGGCCGCGGGGGTGTCTTGCAACGTCCGTGCAACGTCCCCGTCATTAGCGTGACGGCCATCACCCGATGGAGGCGAAGCATGACCATTTACTCCCCGCCCGGAACCGACGGCGCGATCGTCAACTACGAGTCCCGCTACGACCACTACATCGGCGGTGAGTACGTCCCGCCGGTGAAGGGCCAGTACTTCGAGAACCCCTCGCCGGTCAACGGCCAGAACTTCTGCGAGATCGCCCGCGGCACCGCCGAGGACGTCGAGCGCGCGCTGGACGCGGCGCACGGCGCGGCGGACGCCTGGGGCCGCACCTCGCCCGCCGAGCGCGCCAACATCCTCAACAAGATCGCCGACCGGATGGAGGCGAACCTCGAGAAGATCGCGGTCGCCGAGGCCTGGGAGAACGGCAAGCCGGTACGCGAGACCCTCGCCGCCGACATCCCGCTGGCGATCGACCACTTCCGCTACTTCGCCGGCGCCATCCGCGCGCAGGAGGGCTCCCTCGCCGAGCTCGACGACGACACCGTCGCCTACCACTTCCACGAGCCGCTGGGCGTCGTCGCGCAGATCATCCCGTGGAACTTCCCGATCCTGATGGCGACCTGGAAGCTGGCGCCCGCCCTGGCCGCCGGCAACGCGGTGGTGCTCAAGCCGGCGGAGCAGACCCCGGCCTCGATCCACTACCTGATGTCGCTGATCGGCGACCTGCTGCCGCCGGGCGTGCTGAACATCGTCAACGGTTTCGGCGCCGAGGCCGGCAAGCCGCTCGCGTCGTCGAGCCGGGTCGCCAAGGTCGCCTTCACCGGCGAGACGACGACCGGCCGCCTGATCATGCAGTACGCGTCGGAGAACCTGATCCCGGTCACGCTGGAGCTGGGCGGCAAGAGCCCGAACATCTTCTTCGACGACTGCTCGGCGGCCGACGACGACTTCTTCGACAAGTCGCTCGAGGGCTTCGCGATGTTCGCGCTCAACCAGGGCGAGGTCTGCACCTGCCCGTCGCGCGCGCTCGTCCAGCAGGGCCACTACAGCGACTTCATGGCGGCCGGCGTCAAGCGGGTGGAGAACCTGAAGCAGGGCAACCCGCTGGACACCGACACCCAGGTCGGCGCGCAGGCGTCCAACGACCAGCTCGAGAAGATCCTGTCCTACCTGGACATCGGCCGGCAGGAGGGCGCCAAGGTGCTGGCCGGCGGCGCCCGCGCGGATCTCGGCGGGGACCTCTCCGGCGGCTACTACGTGCAGCCGACCATCTTCGAGGGCTCCAACTCGATGCGGATCTTCCAGGAGGAGATCTTCGGCCCGGTCGTCTCGGTCACGTCGTTCTCGGACTACGCGGACGCCATCAAGATCGCCAACGACACGCTCTACGGCCTCGGCGCCGGCGTGTGGACCCGCGACGGCAGCACCGCGTACCGGGCCGGGCGCAACATCAAGGCCGGTCGGGTGTGGACGAACTGCTACCACCAGTACCCGGCGCACGCCGCGTTCGGTGGCTACAAGCAGTCCGGCATCGGCCGCGAGAACCACAAGATGATGCTGGACCACTACCAGCAGACGAAGAACCTGCTCGTGTCGTACTCGCCCAAGGCCCTCGGGTTCTTCTAGGCCATGCCCGTGACCCGAGTAGATGTGACACCCGCGGCGGCCGACCTCATGCGGTCGCTGCGGGTGCAACACGGTCCGCTGATGTTCCACCAGTCCGGCGGCTGCTGCGACGGGAGCGCCCCGATGTGTTACGTCGAGGGCGAGTTCCGGACCGGCTCGTCGGACGTGCTGCTGGAGTCGCTGAAGGTCGACGGCATCGACGAGCCGGTGACGTTCTGGATGTCGAAGTCGCAGTTCGAGCTCTGGCGGCACACGCACCTCACGGTGGACGTGGTGCCCGGCCGCGGTTCCGGCTTCTCGCTGGAGGCGCCGGAGGGTGTCCGCTTCCTGATCCGCAGTCGGCTGCTCACCGAGGAGGAGCTGGCCGAGCTTGCCGCCTGACGAAGCTGCCCCACCCGGCGACCGCGTTGTGCTGGTCGCCGGGCGGACAGCTCGTCGTCGCCTGCCGGCGAGAGCTTCACCTCATGGCGTGGCGGCCCGGCCCGCCTCGTACCGGTCGATCGCCGCGCCCAGTTTCGCGAACTTCTCGGTGAACTCGACCGGGACCGTGCCCGCCGGCGTCGCCGGGCGGCCCGGGTCCTGATACTGGTCACCCAGGTTGGAGAAGACCGCGACGATGTAGTGCCGCCCCGCCTTGCCGGGCAACGACTTCACGATGCCCGCGTCGGCGCCGGAGTTGCCGACCCAGCCCGGCTTGTGGGCGAAGGTGACCTCCGCCGCCTCGTTGCACGGCCGCACATCCTGGCCGAAGGCGCTGCCCGCGACCGTGACCGTGCCGTCCGCGCCGACCCACCGGTCCGCGACGACCTGCGGGATGCCCGCCGCCGGGTATTCGCGCCCGCAGTAGTTGGGCGTCGACAACATCCAGTTCCAACCCTGCTGACCGAGCGCGGCGAGGAACAACCCCCGCGACGAATCGGACAGCACGTCCCTGCTCACCGCTTCGCCCGCCGGGGTGGTCCACAGGGTGCCGGCGCCGCCGTTCACCACGGCCAGCAGCTTGGCGGTGTCCAGCGAGCTCATCGTCACCGGGTTGCCCCAGCGGCCGCCGTTGGCGGGGTTGGTGTTCTTCAGCTGCAGCGTCTCGAGGCCCAGCTCCTGGAACTGCCGGTTGAGGCCGTCGACCGCGGCGTGGTCGTGCATCATCTTGACCAGCGCGCACGTCGCCGCGTTGGACGACTCGGTGAGCGACCTGTCGATGTAGTTTCCGATCGTGTCGCGGCTCGCGTTGCCGCACAGCGAGCTGATCGCCGTCGGCCGGTAGGCGTAGGTGTCGTCGAGCGCGATCTCGCCCTGGTCGACCAGGCGGAGCACGCCGAAGGTCACCATCAACTTCAGGACCGATGCCGGGTACGGCGACATGAAGTCGAACTGCGCGCCCTCGCGGCCGGGCACCACGTCGATCGTCCCCTGCGCCCGGTTGGCGTACCAGCCGGCGTCGTCCCACTGCCGCCACCTTACCGCCGTGGTGTGGTGGTTCTCGTCGACGGGCACGACGACGCCCTGCTGGTGCTGCGGGCTCATCAGCACGGTCGCCGAGCCGGCGATCCGGCCGTCGGCGTCGAGCTCGAGGACGGTGGCGTCGATCTGCGGCTGTTGCGAGATCGGCTCCGGGTCCGCGAGGGCCTTCACCCGCGGCGCGGCATCCTTGTCGACAGCTGCCGTCCGCGCGGCCGTCGCCGACGCGGTCGACGATGGCGGCGCGAGGTCGAGGACCTCCTGGAAGGCCAGCCCGTCCATCGTGGTCTGCAGGAACTCGGCGAGCGCCACCGGCTCAGCCGTCTCGGCGTCGGCAGTCATCGTGACCGACACGACTCCGGCGGCGACCACCGTGGCGACCGCGCCCGCAACAACCCTCTTCGTCCGCAACGTTGTGCTCCGTCCACTGGGGGAAGCATTCAACAACGCGGAGAAACTACACCAGCCGGTCAATTCGACAACGGTCTCCGAATGGCCTTGACCTAGGCCGGCGGAATGACCCGCAGGTGGCCGCGGCGGCCGGTCTGGTGGATCGTGTCGTGGCCGTCCGGGCGCGGGGGCGGCGCCGGGCGGGCGGCCTCGCGGACGGCGTCGGCCAGCGCGACCAGGTCGTCCGTCGTGGGCGGGGGCGGGGCGAAGTCGCCGTCGTGGCGGACCAGATCCCAGCCTCGGGGGGCGGTGAGGCTGCGGGCGTGGGGTTCGCAGAGGTCGTACGTGTGGGGTTCGGCGAAGGCGGCGAGGGGCCCGACCACGGCGGTGGAGTCGTTGTAGACGTAGGTCAGGGTGGCGACCGCCTGTCTCGGACAGCCGTTGCGGGAGCAGCGCCGTGGGGACCTCACGGCGGCACGTTATCGCTCCGCGGAGTTCGCCAGACGCGACACGCCGTACCACCATGCATCACAATTCGGCCATGACGATCCGACACGCCGTCCCAAATAGGCGAATTCGTGATGACGAAACTCGGACGCCGCGGCCTGAGCACTTACCGCGCTGTGACGGGACTACAGTTCATGCGTGACAACCAGTCCCGACCGCCGCCGGACCGCCGATCCGGGCGGGTCGCCCAGAGCCGCGCGCTCCGCCGGACCGGGGCGGCCGGCCCGCCGCGATCGCCACGGCCGCGGCCTGCGCGGGCGCCTGGTGCCGGCGACCGTGCCGCTGGCGCGGACCAAGGCGGAGATCTTCGACGACCTGGTGCTGGACACGGTCGAGAGCCTCGAGCGGCGCTATGCCAAGGAGCTGGCCGGCGTCGAGTTCGCCGTTGAGGACGTGCCGCCGGAGCTCAACGTCTACGACTCCGACGTGCTCGAGGACGGCGAGGTCCCGCTGGCCCGGCTGCTGCCGGGGCGTCCGGGACGCCAGGAGTTGCCCCCGCGGATCGTGCTGTACCGTCGACCGCTGGAATTCCGGGCGATGGACCGTGAGGACCTCGCCGACCTCGTCCACGATGTGATCATCGAGCAGGTCGCCAACCTGCTCGGCGTGGACCCTGACGAGCTGGCCTGAGCCGGCTCGTTACGCCACTCGACGCTTCAGCTTGCGGCGCTCCCGCTCGGAGAGCCCACCCCAGATCCCGAAGCGCTCGTCATGACCCAGGGCGTACTCGAGGCACTCCCCCTTGACGTCGCAGCGGCCGCAGATGCGCTTCGCCTCGCGCGTCGAGCCGCCCTTCTCCGGGAAGAATGCCTCAGGATCGGTCTGCGAGCAGAGCGCCCGCTCCTGCCACTCGGGTGCGTCCCCCAGCAGGTCGACCCCTTCCACCTGCGGTTCCATCGGCGTGCCTCCAATTTCCTGCGCCGGCCGTGAAGCCGGCGCTGACCCCCCACGCACGCGGCGTGTTTCTTGCGGTCCGGAGGCGCTCCCGCCCCTCTTTCCCGCAACCCCACCGAAATTACACGCGTGTAATGCGTGCGTCGTCAAGCCGAACCTGATAAATAGGCCCGTTTCCCCGAAGCGTCCGGACGCCTCGTGGTCCCGTTCCTGCCCTATCTGTCGGAGCGGGCGATTGGTAACGCCCACGCGGCGCGTCTGGTCCGATTTTACCCGATTTGTGATCTAGCGGCGACCGTACACCGTGGTCCGCTCCACGGCCGGGCGACCGGCGGCCGCCGCCAGCTCCTTCAGCTGGGCCACCGTGCGCGCCGATCCGTGCTCCGACCCGGCCATCCGGGAGATGGTCTCCTCCATCAGCGTGCCGCCGAGGTCGTTGCAGCCGCCGTCGAGCATCACCCGGGTGCCCTCGTCGCCGAGCTTGACCCAGGAGCACTGGATGTTGTCGATCCGGCCGTGCAGCAGCACCCGGGCCATCGCGTGGACCACCCTGTTCTCCCGCCAGGTCGGCCCCGGGCGGGCGATGCCGGCCAGGTAGATCGGGGCGTTGGTGTGGATGAACGGCAGCGCCACGAACTCGGTGAAGCCGCCGGTGCGGTCCTGCACGCCGGCCAGCACCCGGAAGTGGCCCAGCCACTGCCGCGGGTGGTCGACGTGGCCGTACATCATCGTCGAGCTGGACCGGATGCCGACCTCGTGCGCCGTGGACACCACGTCGACCCAGGCGGCGGCCGGCAGCTTGCCCTTGGTCAGGACCCAGCGCACGTCGTCGTCGAGGATCTCGGCGGCGGTGCCCGGGATCGTGTCCAGGCCGGCCTCCTTGAGCCCGGTCAGCCACTCCCGCACGGACACGCCGGCCTTGGCGGCCGCGGTGACGATCTCCATCGGCGAGTACGCGTGGACGTGCATCCCGGGCACCCGCTCCTTCACCGCGCGCACCAGGTCGGCGTACGCGGTGACCGGCAGCTTCGGGTCGATCCCGCCCTGCATGCAGACCTCGGAAGCGCCGTCCCGCCACGCCTCCTCGGCCCGGTCCGCCACCTGCGACACCGACAGCCGGTACGCGTCCGCATCCCGCTCCCGCTGGGCGAACGCGCAGAACCGGCAGCCCACATAGCAGACGTTGGAGAAGTTGATGTTCCGGTTCACCACAAACGTGATCTCGTCACCGTTGACGTCGCGGCGCAGGTCGTCGGCGATGCGGGCCAGCTCGTCCAGGGCCGAGCCGTCGGCGTTGAACAGGGCCAGCGCCTTGTCCTCGTTCGACTCCAGCAGCAGGGCCGCCGGATCCTCGGCGGCCAGCTTGAGCCCGGCCAGCACGTCGGTGGGCAGCTTGGGCGCGGCCCGGACGTGCGCCGCCACCTCGGCCCAGTCGCCGTACACGCTGTCGAAGTCGCCGCGCCGGTCGTCGGTGCGGCCGGTCGTGTCGATGGTGGCGAACAGATCGGTCCGTCCACCCGCGTACGCGTCGTCCGGCTCCTGCCAGGGCCGGCCCACCGGCATCGCGCTCTCGTCGGCGAGCCCGTCCGGCCCGGCCAGCGCGGCCACATGGACGCTCAGCCGGGGATCGAGCCACCCCTCGCCGCGGCGCACGAACTCGGGGTAGATGGTGAGCCGCTCGCGCAGGGTGAAGCCGGACTTCTCCGACAGGGCGCGAAGGTGGTCGATCGCCGGCCACGGCCGCTCCGGGTTCACGTGGTCGGGCGTCACCGGCGACACCCCGCCCCAGTCGTCGATGCCGGCCCGCAGCAACAGGTCGAACTCGGCGTCGATCAGGTTGGGCGGTGCCTGGATGCGCGCCCGCGGGCCCATGATGATGCGCGCGACCGCCACGGTCGCGGCCAGCTCGTGCAGCTCGGCGTCGGGCATGCCGCGCATCGCCGTGTCGGGCTTCGCCCGGAAGTTCTGGATGATGACCTCTTGGATGTGGCCGAACTCCCGCGCCGTCCGCCGCATCGCGAAGATCGCGTCGGCCCGCTCGGCCGGGGTCTCGCCGATGCCGATCAGGATGCCGGTGGTGAACGGGACGCCGACCCGGCCGGCGTCGTCGAGCACCCGCAGGCGGACCGCCGGCTCCTTGTCGGGCGAGCCGAAGTGCGGCCCGCTCTTCTCCGACCACAGCCGGGTCGCGGTGGTCTCGAGCATCATCCCCATGCTCGGCGCGACCGGCTTGAGCCGCTGCAGATCGGCCCAGCTCAGCACGCCCGGGTTGAGGTGCGGCAGCAGGCCGGTCTCCTCGAGCACCGCGATCGCGCAGGCGCGCACGTAGTCCAGCGTGGAGTCGTAGCCGCGCGCGTCCAGCCACTCGCGCGCCGCCGGCCACCGGTCCTCGGGCCGGTCGCCCAGCGTGAACAGCGCCTCCTTGCAGCCCTGCGCGGCGCCCTCGCGCGCGATGGCGAGCACCTCGTCACGCTCGAGGAAGGCGTCCGGCAGGCGGTGCGGCACGGTCGCGAAGGTGCAGTAGTGACACCGGTCACGGCACAGCCGGGTCAGCGGGATGAAGACCTTCTTCGAGTACGTGACGACACCCGGCCGCCCGGCCTCGCGCAGACCGGCGTCGCGGATGCCGGCCGCGATCGCCAGCAGGTCGTCGAGCTGCTTACCCCTCGCGGCGAGCAGCGCGGTCGCCTCATCGGCATCGATCGCCTTGCCGTCGGAGGCACGCCGGAGGGCGCGACGGATGCTCGCCTCGGTTACGTCAGCCACACCTTGCAGCCTAGGTCGAGTTCGAGACCACTGACCCGGCCCGGACCCAGTGGCGTGGGACACCCTCGTCACCGGGCCCGGCGATCGGCGGTCAGTACCGCGGCGGGTCCTGGTCGGCCGGGCCGAAGCCGGGCCGGTTCTCGGGCATCACCTGGGTGCGGTCCGAGAACGGCGGGGCCGAGGCCGGCGGGGCCGAGCTCGTCGGGGCGGACGTCGGGGCGGGGGGCGCCGAAGCCGGCGCGGGGGCCGGCTCGGAGCGCGGCACGACCTGGGTCGGGTCGTGCAGGGCCGGCGAGCCGTACATGCCCGGCACGGTCGGCGCGCCGGGTGCGGGCGACGCGGGCGGGGCGGGCGGCGCGGACGTGGGCTGGCCCCAGCCGGGCGGCGGCGCCTGCTGCGCCGGGTAGCCGGGCTGAGCCGGGTAGCCGGGCTGGACCGGCGGCTGGCAGTGCGTGGGCTCGTGCTGGTTCCAGGCGGGCTGGCCGGGCTGAC
>NZ_JBFAZH010000249.1:0-8112 GCF_040681735.1 Actinoplanes sp. NPDC051633
CACCCGCAGGAGAAGCCTCCGAAGCAGCCCCCTCGATCCGAGTGAAGCCGGTACCGAAGATCACCACGAAGAAGGCGGCCCCCGAGGCCGAGAAACCCAAGACCAAGACCTCCAAGACCTCCAGGGCCGCCAAGGCCGCCAAGACCAAGGCGGCGAAGAAGGCCGCTTCCGCCAAGACCCCGCCCCCGATGGCCACGACCGCGAAGGCCGTGGACCGTCGTGAGCCGATCAAGGTCAAGGCGGCTCCGCGGACCCAGTACGCCAAAGCGATCGTCGTGGAGTAGTCGTGGCGGTGAATGCTGACGGGAAGTCGTCCGATGATCTGACCGCGGCACGAGAGTTGGTTCGCACGGCGGCGAAGTGGTTCGTCGCCGGCTTGGGTGCCATCGGCGTCGTGCTCGTGGCGGGAAGCCAGCTGTCCAGTGTCGGTTCGCTGCCACCGAACTCGATCCGGCTCTACCTTGCCATCACGGGAGTGCTGGTCGGGCTGCTGGCCATCCTGTGGGCGATGTGGAAAGTGGTCGACGTCCTTGCGCCTCGACGGTGGACGTTCGAGGACCTGATCGAAGAATGGGAAGCGACTCCGCAATCGCAAAACCGGACCAAGAAGTCGAAGAGTCGATCCCCCTATTCCGTCGGCCGGTTTCTCCGGGAATCAACGCTCTCGCTGGGCGGCTTCGCGTCTCCCGTCGAGATCAAGCGGATCTACGACGAGTCGGAGCCGGATCGTGATGGGCTCGACGATCTCGTGGCGTTGATGGACGACCTCCTGGACAAAGCCGCGACCGTGGATCTCGACCATCGGTTCCACATTCTTCGCCGGCACATCGCCGGCGGCATGCTCGTCGGCGCGGCCGGCATCATCCTGTTCGCCTGGGCCGCGAACCCCGCCAAGGCGGAGCAACCCGCGCCCTCGCTGCGCAACGCGAACCTCCGGGGCGCCGACCTGCGTGGGGTTTCCCTTCGCAACGTGGACCTCACCGGTGCGGACCTGACCAACGCCACCCTGCGAGGCGCGGATCTCCGCGGCGCCGTGACGGACAAGACGATCTGGTCGCACACCATCTGTCCCGACGGAACGGACAGCGATGCCCGGGCGCGGCCCGATTCCTCAGGCCGGCCGGCCGGCGCCACCTGCATCGGTCACCTGACGCGATGAGGGGCCGCGCCTACATGAGCCAGGGGTCCATGCCGGAGCTGCCGCGGGGCGGGTCGGTGAGGGCCGGGGGAGGCGGGCGGCGTTTGCGGATCAGGTTGACCGCCCAGCCGGTCACGTAGCCCGCCAGGCCCGGCACGCCGGCGCCCAGCCGGATCCAGTCGCGGCGGGACGGTCCGGTCGGGATGTCCCTGGGCAGCGACGGGATCGCCACCAGCCAGGTCGGCAGGCCCAGCAGCCGCGCGGTCCGGCCGAGGCGCTCCGACTCGATCGTGCTCTCCGGGTCGAGCTCCTCACCGAGCACCTCGGCCAGGTCGTCGCCGGCGTCGGGCCGCTCGCACAGCGCCGCGATGACGTGGGCGTTCTCGTCGCCGACGGTGATGGCCAGCACGTCCTCCTCGGCGTCCGGCTCGAGGGACGGGTCACTGACGTACCGCCCGGCCTCCTCGCCCTCCGCCCACGCGACGAGCGCCAGCTGCCGGTCCTTGAGCACACGGATCGCCAGCACCGGCGCGCCCAGCCCGGCCAGCGCCTCGCCGACGCCGATCACCCCGCGCCGGCCGCCCGCCACGGTCCCCTCACCGGACGCGGTCACCACCGGCAGCCAGCCGTCCACGGGCGCACGGGCGACCCAGCCGCTGAACCTGATCGACCGCAGCGCGGGCAGCACGCCCTCGCCCCCGCGCACCAGCACGACCGCGTACGAGTGGCCGGCCGGCCCGCCCACCTCGTTGCTGCTCGCGTAGACCGGAAACACCATGAACTGCATGATCCCGCGCCACGCCCGAGACGGCAGCGCGAAGATAGGGGAAGTCCACCGAGGGGAGCACCACATGCCACAGCCGGAAGGCGCCGAGCTCGACGCCGTGCGCGAACGCCGCAACGCATTGCGCGATCAGTACCTGCGACCGCTCGCCGAGCGCCCGGCGAGCACCGCGCGGGGCATCCACCACGCCGCGCTGATCTGCCGCGACGTCGAGGCCACCATCCGCTTCTACCAGGAGTTGCTCGGCTTTCCGCTGGTCGAGCTGGTGGAGAACCGCGACTACACCGGGTCCAGCCACTTCTTCTTCGACGTCGGCAACCGCACGCTGCTCGGCTTCTTCGACTTCCCCGGCCACGACCATCCGGACTTCCAGGAGACCATCGGCGGCGTCCAGCACATCGCGCTGTCGGTGAGCCCGGAGCAGTTCACCGCCGCCAAGCAGCGCCTCGACGCGGCCGGCATCGAATACCTCGGCCCGGACCGCGGCATCGAGGACAGCGTGTACATCCGCGACCCCAACGGCGTCGGTATCGAGCTCTACCGTGAGGAACTGGCCATCTTCGAGGGCACCAAACTAGTCAATTGACGATCATCTTGGTAGTTTCTCGCACCGGTGGAAAACGACGACAAAGCGAGTTCGGCCGCCGGCCCGGTCAAGGGCGGTGGCGGGGCTGACGACGGCCGGCAGATGGCCTGGCTGATCGGCGCCGGGCTGGCGCTGCTGGTCGCCGTCATCACGACGATGGTGGCGCTGTGGCCCGACGCCGACGAGTCGTCCTCCGCCGCCGCGCCGGCCGACTGGCCCGCCGCCTCGCGGCGGGCGTCCGATTCGCCGGCGGCGGTGCCGGCCTCGACCCCGGCGCCGTCCACGTCGGCGTCTCCGTCGTCATCACCCAGCCAGACGAAGTCGCCGCCGCCGACGACCAGCGCCCCGGCGAACCCCACCCCCACCCCGGGCGTGCCGACCGGCGGGACCAGCCGGCCGCCGACCCTCCCGCCGCCGCCGGCCGCCGACCGCACCGGCACGGTGGAGGGCGGGGAGGGCTGCCTCGACGTCACCGGGGGAACCATCATCATCGGCACCGGGCTGGCCGTCCGCCGCTGCGACGGCACCTCGACGCAGCGGTGGACCCTGGCCTCCGACGGGACCTTCCGGGCGGTCGGCCTCTGCGCGCAGTCGGCCGGCGACGCGGTCCGCCTGCAGACCTGCGGGGTCGACGGCACCCTGCAGTGGCGCGTCGGGGAGGGCGGCACGCTGGTCAACTCCGCCGCCGGCCGGTGCATGACCCGCTCGGGCAGCGGGGTGCGGCTGGCGGCGTGCGGCGCGGACGGGCAGGGCTGGAAGCTGCCGTAGGGCTCGCCCGTCAGGCCGGGCCGCGGAGCTTCTGGAAAAGGTCGCCGAAGATGGCGTCGCGGTCGGCCCAGAGCGCCTCCCGGATCATGTGCCGGGTGGGGTCGTGGCTCCAGTGCCGGCGTCGGTGAGCAGTGGACTGTGCACGACCGCGGTCGGGACCCACTCCTCGTTCACCAGCCGGGCCACCACGCCCAGATCCCACAGCACCTTCGACCTGGCGAAGTGGTCGGGGTATTAGCACGCGCGAGGCGGCCATGTCCTGGGAGACGTTGAACTCCACGGCCTTGTGCCAGTAGCGCGGGTTGCCGCCGAGCCACACCACCACGACGCGCTCGGCGATGTCGGGCGCCGCCGGCAACGCAGCCGCGACGTTGGTCGGCGCGCCGATGGCGAGCACATGCAGCGGCTCGTCGGGCGAGGAGGAGCGCGCCCGGCCGATGAGGTCCTCCGACGCCGGGCTCGGCTCGGCGGGGACGGCGCGAGCGGCCCGGTCATCGGGCCAGCCTAGAACAAGCGTGCGGCTTCTCTGATTTGTGTGTGCGCTGGACGCTCTCAGAGGATCTTGACGTTCGGTTATGTCTGGCACTGTTCGGCGATAGTCGGCACTGTTGCGAGCACATGCCAGTTGCTACCTGATGTAAGCAAGGAGCCCACGCCGATGTCGTCCACAGCAGGCGAGCTCGTTACTGAGGTGTTGGAGTACGACGGCGGACGTCAGGTCACCGCGTACGTCCCGGCGGCTGCGCCCGAGGCGATCGTCTTTGCCGGTGACGGCCAGTTGATCACGTCGTGGGGAGCGGCTCTGGAGGCCGCCGATCTAACGCCCACGATGATCATCGGCGCGCACCGGCTGGAGGACGAGACACTGCGGCTGCACGAGTACTCACCGGGCCGCAGCACGGACGCGTTCACCTTCGACCCGCAACGGTTCGCGGCACACGAGAAATTCTTCGTCGAGGATGTACGCCGATGGGCGGCGACCCGCCTGGGCACCAAGCTGCCGGCCGACCGAACTGCGGCGTTCGGTGTGTCCGCCAGTGCAGAACTCGCGCTGGCCATGGGGCTTCGTCATCCCGACATCTACGGCGCGGTCTTCTGCGCCTCGCCCGGTGCGGGGTACCAGCCACCCGCCGTGCTACCCAGCAGGCTCCCACGCACCTACCTCGTCGCCGGCACCAAGGAGCCGTTCTTCCGTAACAATGCGACCCGGTGGGCGAGAGCGCTGCGTGGTGCGGGTGGCGAAGTTGTCCTGACCGAACGGGTCGGCTCGCACGGCGACGCGTTCTGGAAACAAGAGTTTCCGCTGATGGTGGCTTGGGCGTTCGGACACTGACCCGCCCGACTCCCGCTGAGGGCACAAACGATGGTCACGTTGCCGTCGTTCGTTGATCAACTCGTGCGACTCACCACAGCATTCAACCGGATCCTTCGGCTCTCCGGGGCGACAGCGCAGTCGGCGGCGTTCACCGAGCAGGGGTGGAGTGACCCTAGATCTACCCACGGAATCCTGAGTAGCCGCACAAGCGTCCCCTTCTCAGCCCGCACACGAGATGCGAGCGGCCGCCCAGTCGGCGTGGTCGTGGGCGTTGCCGTCGCCCGCATCCTCGACCCGCAGCTCGAGCGAGCCCGCGCCGCCGAGGTCCACGTCGACCGGTGCCGCCCCCGCGCCGCCCGTCACCCGGCCGGAGTCCCAGACCTTCGCGCCGTCCAGCCATGCCGAGAAGACGACCGTCCCGTCGCTGCCCGTCTCGTCGTCCACGCCGGCGTCCGCCCGCAACCGTGTGCAAGCCCCGCCCAGCGGCACGGTCACCCGCGAAAGAGCATGCACCCCAAGACCTTTCGGGTACGCGCGCCCCGCGATCGTCAACGGCTCGCCGTCCCCGGCCGCCTCCTCGCCGTTGGACATGTCCCGCTCCACCGACCCCCACCCGTTGGTCACGGCCTCGAACGGCCGGTCGCTCACCCACGACCAGCCCGGCGGCAGCGGCGTCGCCACCTCGGCCGACGCGGTGGTGGTCGTGACGAAGCCCTCCGGCGTCCGGCTCACTACGGTCGCGGTCAGCGGGTGGCTGCCCACATCGGTGCCGGCCGGCGCGGTGACCTGGAAGGTGGCCGTGCCGGGGCCGTCGAGCGTCGCGGTCGCCGGGGTGACGGTCCAGCCGGCCGGAGCGGCGAGGGTGACGGTGGCGGAGGAGATCTCGCAGCCCGCCGCCACGGCCACGCCCACGGCCGCCGGGGTGCCCGGCGTGACGGTTTCCGGCGCGTCGATCGTCACGGCCGGCGGGCACGGCGCCGGCACGTCCGAGTCGGGCACGCCACCGTTTCGGGCCTCCGCATCGGTCAGCGGCCGCAACACCAGATCCTGCGCGTAGGGGCGGTCGGCCGGGAGGCGGAACGGCGCGAGGACCGAGTTCGGCGTCTCGCCCATGCCGGTCTCGCCGGCCAGCGCGTGCAGGGTCGCCCAGCCGCGGTTGCGGACCAGGGGGAGCTGGTGGTCGTACTCGGCCCGGTCCAGGTCGTCGTACTGGGTCACGCTCACGTCGTTCATGCCGCCGACGAGCAGGCCGTCGCGGCCGTCGGTGAGCGCGGCCCAGCGGGCGTCGGTGTGGTTGCCGTACGCCTGCGGCCGGGAGTAGCGCACGTACTCGTCGGCCACGGTGCTGCGGTAGACGCCCATGGCGGCGCCGCTCTTGCGGTCGTTGTACGTCTCCTGTGGACCGCGCGCGTGATAGGCGAACTGCTGCATCGCCTGCGGGACGCGCATCGACAGACCGACCCGCGGCAGGTAGGGCAGCGCCGCCGTGCCCGCCCCGGACGGCGTGACCTCCTGGCGCAGCGAGATCGTGCCGCGCCGGTCGATCCGATAGGTGAGGGTCTGGTCGAAGGCGATGCTGATCCCGGTGTACCGCTCGGTCACCCGGACCACGGCGGCGTCCGGGGCGGACTCGCCGGCGACGGACGTGGTGGTGCGGCGCAGCGCGTCCAGGCCGACGTCGTGCCAGACGCGGCGGTCGTCGGTGCCCCAGTCGTACGTCTCGTTGCTGGTCGGCGGGCGGATCACGGCCAGCACCGGCCCGCCGCGCAACAGTTCGCGGCCACCGGCGCGCATCGAGGTCAGCACGCCGCCGTCGAAGCGGTAACGGAAGCCGTCGCCGGTGACCGTGATGCCGTTCTCGTCGGAGCTCGACCGCGGCGCGCCGCGCACGGGCAGCGGAAGGACGCCGGGGACCGCCCGGCCGCCGGCCGTGAACTGACCGCTGCCCAGCACCCAGGTCCGGTCCCGGGTGCTGTACGCGGTGACGGTGAGGAAGCGTTCCCGGTCGCCGGGGTTGGGGGCGGCCGCCACCGGGATGTCCGCGGACGCGCCGGGAGCGAGGGTCACCGTCCGGGTCCCGGCGCGGAGGGTTCGCTCCTGCTCGGTCAACCGCCAGCGAACGCGCGTCCCGAGCGTGCCGGCCTGCTGCTCGTTCGTCACGCGCACGGTGGTGGGATCGACCCGGGTGACCCGGATCGGCGCCTGCGCCCAGGCCATCTCGGCGGTCTCCGGCTGCAGGTAGCGGTCGGAGCCGACCAGGCCGTCGGTGCCGGACAGGCTGATCCCGAGGCTGAGGAAGTCCCCGCGGCGCTGCACCCGGTCGAACTCGAGGGCGAGGACCGGCTCGTCGCCGCTGCCGTAGATGCGCGCCCAGTCGATCTGGCCGTGCCCCGTGCGGGCGTTCCAGAGGTCGTTGTCCTGCTGGGTCTCGGCGTTGCGGCCGATGTTGACCTCGAAGAGGCCCGGGTCGACGGCACCCGGCCTGGCGGCGCTCGCGGCCTGCACGCCGTCGATGAACAGTCGCAGGGTGGACCCGTCGAAACTGCCGGAGACCTCGTGCCAGTTGTCGTACCAGTCGGCCGGCACGTCCGCCGCGACCGTTGTCCAGCCGCCGATGTCGGCGCCGAACTCCAGGGTGTCCCGGTCGCGCATCTGCAGCGCGTACCCCAGGCCCTTGGTCAGGATCGGGAAGCTGCCCGACCACGCACCCGGCTTGACGCGCGCCGCCAGGCGCAACGGACCGGTGATGTCGAACTTCTGGTCGCGGAAGACGTCGACGAAGTCGTCCAGCCCGGACAGGTCGATCACGCCGTCCCGCACCGACGGCTTGCCGACCAGGAAAGCGTGGTCGTTGAGCATCTGGAGCGGCTGGCGGAGGTTCTGCTCGGCCCAGTCCCAGATGAAGCCGCCCTGCATCGACGGATATCGGCGGGCGAGCGCCCAGAACTGGTCGAAGTTGCCCAGGCCGTTGCCCATCGCGTGGGCGTACTCGCCCATCACGATCGGCTTGGCGCTGCTCACCGTGCGGGCCTCCAGCCGGGCCGGCGTGGGATAGCGCGGGCCGTCCACATCGGCGAACGGCGCGTCACCGTCGGGGCTGTTCGACTGGTGGTACAGCAGGCGGGTCGGCTCGTTGGCGTCCGCCAGGCTGCCATCGCGTAGTGCGCCGCGCCCAGCCCGGCCTCGTTGCCGGTGTCCCAGAAGATGACGCTCGGGTGGTTCTTGTCGCGCTCGACCATGGCCCGGAACCGGTCGGCGAACGCGGCCTGCCACTCCGGCCGGTCGGCCAGGCAGTTCGACGGGCAGCTCTCGTGGTTGTGCGTCTCGATGTCCACCTCGTCGTCGATCCACAGGCCCCGCTCGTCGGCCAGGTCGTAGAAGTAGGGGTCCGACGGGTAGTGCGAGGTGCGGACGGCGTTGACGTGCAGGCGCTTCATCAACGCGACGTCCTTGCGCATCGCCGCCCGCGTCACGTGCCGGCCGGTGTCCGGGTCGGTCTCGGCGCGGTTCACCCCCTTGAT
>NZ_JBFAZH010000250.1:0-8094 GCF_040681735.1 Actinoplanes sp. NPDC051633
ACGGAATGTCAGTCATCGGCGCGGTCGGTTTCAGTGGGTCAGAGAGCGATGATGCGGTTCAGGATGTCCCGGTATCCGCGCAGCTGGACGCGCAGCTTCTCGGTGTCGTCGGTGCTCTCGCCGCCGAACCGGTCCTTCTGCGACTTCAGGCTGGCGGTCAGCCGGTCCACCGCCTCGTCGACCAGCTTGGCGGCCTCGGCGGTGGCCTCCTTGGGGCTGTCCACGAAGCGCAACTGCACATCGCGCCAGCGGTCCTGGAAGCCCTGGCTGTCGTCGCCGAACAGCCGGGTCATCTCGGGCGCGGCCACCTCGCCGGGCTTGCTGTCGCCGGTCGTGGCCCCGGTCGTGGCGGCAGCGGCGGCGGCAGCGACGGGGACGTCGTCGTGCGAGGTCAGCGGCTCGTCGGTGGCCGGGTCGACCGCCTTCGGGTCGTCGAAGCCGCCCTCGTCCTTCAGGGCAGGCTCCTCCGCAGCAGTGGTGTCCGGAGCGGTCGCGTCCGGAGCGGTGTCGGCGACGGCGTGGTCCGGCGGCGTCGGGTCCTCATGCACGTGGCCCACATCGGTGCGGTCGTCGTCGGTGCGGTCGTCGCCCTCGCGGTAGATGTGACTGCCCGCGAGCCGGTCGGCGGCGCTGTCAGAGTCGGAGTCCGACGGCGCATGCGCGGCGTCGGAGACCTGCGGGTCGTCGAAGGTCCCGCGGTCGTCCAGCGCCTCGTCGACCCGGTTGGTGCCGCCGGTCCGGTCGGAGTCGTCGACGCGATCCGTGTCATCGACCCGATCGGTCACGTCGGCGCGGTCGGTGTCGTCGATGCGGTCGGTGTCGTCGACCCGATCGGTCACGTCGGCGCGGTCGGTCTCGTCGTCGCGCCGGTGCGTGCCGTGCTCATCGGTTCCGGTCGGGTCGCCGGCGGTGTCGGACGGCGTCGAGGACCACGGCGAGTTGGCCCGCTGCTGCGGCACCGGCACCGGGCCGGACGAGACCGCCTCGGGGTGCGTCTCCGCCTGCGGCTCGGGTTGATAGCCGCTGCGCTCCTGGACGTCCACGTCTTTGGCGTCGTCCCGGTCGTCCTTGCTGTCGTTGGTGAAGAAACGCATCACTGGGCTCCTCAACGGCTGGTGGCGTCCGGACGCGTGCCCGTGACGTCGTTGTTGTTCACGGTCTTGGCGTCGGTCTGCGCCGGCACGGCGGTGGTGGTCGAGGTGGTGGTCGAGCTGCCGGTCGGGGTGGCGTGGTCGGTCGACACCGGAGACTCGCCCAGGAGGTCCGCGAACAGTGCCCGGTAGTGCACCAGCGCCTGCCGCAGGTCCTCGGTGGTCGCCTCACCGTTCTTGCTGCGGGTGCTGATGTCGTGCGCGTCGCGGTAGTGGCCCAGCGTCTTGGCGTGCGCCACGGACAGGTTGGCCACCTGGTCGTCGTAGTCGCCGGTGGGGTAGCCCCGCTCGGCGATCAGGCGGGTGGTCAGGTCGTCGGCGGTGCTGACGGCCTGCTCCGGGTTGTCCACGAACTGGATCTGAACCTCTTCCCAGGCGGCCGAGTAGCGGGCCTTGGACTCCGGGGTCAGCTCCTTGAGCTCCAGCTCGGCGTGGCGCCTCTCGCGGTCACGCAGCTCCTTCTCGGCGTCCGCGCGGCTGCCGGTGTCGGCGACGACGCGGTCGTATTCCGGCCCGAAGGTGTTCTGCAGTTTGCGGCGACGAGCCGCCCGCACCGCGAAGACCGCCACGGCGGCGATCACCAACAGGACGATGACGAGGACGATGATCTGTCCAGCGGACATGGGGTCCCTCCTTCTTCGCCATGGGTTATTCCCACTGAGTGGTGGTCGCCAATCCGGTTGTCGATGCTCTGGTTAAATCGACTGATTCCAGATCAGCCGTGCCATTCGCGGCGGGTAAGCCCCCGATAACGGAGAATTTCGGGCACCCGACGACTTCCTCGACTCGCCTCGATTTCGTATTCTGCCGAAGTTCCCTTACCCCTCGAGCGGAGCTTGATGAGAACCCGCTACTGGTCGATCCGTTCGAAGATCGTCGCACTGGTGGCCGTGCCGCTCGTGGCGCTGCTCGCCCTGTGGGTCTTCGCGACGGTGCTGACCGTGGGTCCGGCGATCAACCTGCTGTCGGCGCAGACGCTGCTGGACACCGTGGGCCGTCCCGGCGAGGTGCTGGTCGGCGAGCTGCAGAAGGAGCGGCGGCTGTCCGTCGTACACATCGCCGGTGAGGACAAGGAGATCTCCACCGATCTCGCCGCGCAGCGCGCGGCCACCGATCGTGCCGCGGCCGCCTTCCGGAACTCTGCCGCGGGCTCGGACGCGCAGGATGCGGCGAGCGCGACCTTGCGTACGCGCATCGCGCAGATCCTCACCGACCTGAGCGGACTCACCCCCAACCGCGGCCAGATCGACCGCCGCGAGCTCGACGTACGCGCCACCCAGAACATCTTCAACCAGATCGTCGACACCGGGTTCCAGATGTTCGCCGCAACCGCGTCGTTCGGCGACGAGACGGTGGACCGGCAGGTGCGTGCTCTCACCACGGTCGGCCGCGGCCAGGAGTACCTGAGCCGGGCCGACGCGCTGCTGGCCGGCGCCGCCGAGGAGGGCACGTTCGACGAGATCGTCCGCGAGGACCTGATCCGCGCCATCGTGACCTCACGCTTCCTGCTGGCCGAGGGCATCGCCGACCTCCCGTCCGCCGACCGCACGACGTTCCAGCAGCTCAGCAACTCCGAGGCGTTCACCGCGCTGCGTGGTTACCAGGAGGAGCTGCTGAGCGACGGCCAGGCCGGCGTCGCGCCGCCGGTGACCCTGACGGTGTGGCAGCCCGCCTACGACACGTCGGCGCAGCAGCTGCGGGCCTTCGAGCTGAACGCGACCGATGCGCTGGCCGAGCGGGCCACGCCGGTCGCCACGCGGGTCATCGTCCGGCTCGCCGTGGCCGGGCTGCTCGGCCTGGCCGCCCTGATCATCTCGGTGGTCGTGGCCGTGCGGGTGGGCCGCTCGATCGCCGGCCGGCTCCGGCGGTTGCGGGCCGAGGCACTGGATCTGGCCGACGACCGGCTGCCGGCGGTGGTCCGCCGGCTGCAACGCGGCGAGACGGTCGACGTCCGGGTCGAGACGCCGCCGCTGGAGTACGGGCAGGACGAGATCGGGCAGGTCGGCCGGGCGTTCAACGAGGTGCAGCTCACCGCCGTCCGGTCCGCCGTGGAGGAGGCCGCGGTGCGGCGCGGCCTCAACGAGGTGTTCCTCAACATCGCCCGCCGCAGCCAGACCCTGCTGCACCGCCAGCTCGCGCTGCTCGACCGCATGGAACGCCGCGAGACCGAGCCGGACGAGCTGGAGGATCTCTACCGCGTCGACCACCTGGCCACCCGCATGCGCCGGCACGCCGAGGACCTGGTCATCCTGACCGGCGCGGTGCCCGGGCGCGGCTGGCGGCAACCGGTGCCGATGATCGACGTCGTCCGCGGCGCGATCAGCGAGGTCGAGGACTACAAGCGGATCGACATCACCACGATCTCCGAGTCCGCGGTGATCGGCCGGGCGGTGGGCGACATCATCCATCTGCTCGCGGAGCTGATGGAGAACGCCACCTCCTTCTCGCCGCCGCAGACCCGGGTCACGGTCACCGGCCAGATCCTGCCCAACGGGTACGCCATCGAGGTCGACGACAGCGGCCTCGGCATGTCGCAGGAGACCCTGGACGACGCCAACCGCAAGATGGCCGAGCCGCCCGACTTCGACCCGTCGGACAGCGCCCGGCTCGGGCTCTTCGTGGTGGCTCGGCTGGCTCACCGGCACGGCGTGAAGGTGTCACTGCGCCCGTCCACCCACTCCGGGGTCACCGCCGTGGTGCTGATCCCGGCCGAGTTGATCACCGCCGCGCCACCGCCGCCCGCGCTGACCTCGCTCCCGGCTTCGTCCACGGCCGACCCGGACAGCACCAGTGAGCCGGTGGCCGGGCTGCGCGCCTGGGAGCCGGCCGGCGACGTTGCCGAGGACCCGGGCCGGGCGCTGCCCGCGGAGCTGAGGTGGCAGGATCCGGACGCGACCGTGCCGGTGCCGACGCAGGCCGGCATCCCGCGGCCACGTCCGGCATCGGAGCCGTTGACGAGCGGCGGGCCGGCGCCCGGCTCGGTCGCCGACGGGCTCAGCCCGGAGGGACTTGTACGTCGTCGGCGCTCGCCGCGCAATCGGAAAGCCGACAGTTCCGCGATTCGGCCCTCGGTGGGTTCACAAGAGAAGATTGACGCCGGTTCGGCGGAGCCGGCGCGGGAGCCGGCATCACGGCCGGACACGACGAAGGAGGGACTGCCCATCCGGGTCCGTCAGGCGAGCCTGGCGCCACAGCTGCGAGAGCGCGCCCCGGAGGAGGAGGATTCACAGCCGCTGCGCACGCCGGAGGAGGTGCGCACGATGATGAGTGCTCTGCAGAGAGGAACCACCCGCGGCAGGCTGGCCGCGGCGGGCGTCGACGCCGATGCCACCACCCCCGCAAGCGAACACGCGATCGATCCAGCGGCCACCGTCAATCTTCCGGTGATCCGCGACGAGAAGGACGCATAGTGGCTCAAGCGAAGCAGACCGCGAACCTCACCTGGCTCCTCGACGACCTGATCGAGCGGGTGCCACCGGCGATGCAGGCCGTCGTGCTCTCCGCCGACGGTCTGATGATGGGTTCGTCGTCCGGGGTGGCGCGGGACGCCGCCGAGCACCTGTCGGCCATGGCGGCCGGTTTCCAGAGCCTCGCCAAGGGCGCGAGCCGGCACTTCAAGGCCGGGGCGGTGCGCCAGACCGTGGTCGAGATGGACACCGCGTTCCTCATCGTGACGGCCGCCGGTCAGGGCGCCTGCCTGGCCCTGCTCACCGGCAGCGACGCCGACCTCGGGTTGACCGCGTACGAGATGGCCATGCTGGTCAAGCGTGTCGGCGAGTACATGCAGGCGCCCGAGCGTTCCCCGCTGCTGGGCCCCGATGGCCGCTGACCCGCTGCGCAGGCCGCACGAGTGGCTGGACCTCGATGCCGGTCCGGTCTTCCGGCCGTACGCGCTGACGCGGGGCCGGGTCGCGCCGTCGGCAACCGATTACGACCTGGTCGCGTTCGTGATCGCGACGTCCACCGAGACGCCGCCCGGGTTCCACCCCCAGCCGGAGCACCGCGCCATCGTGGCCGCCGCCGGCGAGCCCATCACGATCGTCGAGCTCGCGTCCAAGCTGGACCTGTCGATCGGAGTGTTGCGGGTTCTGCTCAGTGATCTACGCTCGGCTGGGATGATCTCCCTCGACGAACCCCCCGCGGCCTCCGAGCCGCACGACGTCGACGTACTCAAGGCGGTTGTGCATGGTCTTCGAACCCTCTGACCGGCCCGCCCGCATCCCCACTGCGCTCAAGATCCTGATCGCCGGTGGGTTCGGCGCGGGCAAGACCACCATGGTCGGCGCGGTCAGCGAGATCAAGCCGCTGCAGACCGAGGAGATCCTCTCCGGCGGCGACCGCGCGGACGACACCGGCGGCGTGGAGGGCAAGACGACCACCACGGTGACGATGGACTTCGGCCGGATCACCATCTCCGACGACCTGATGCTCTACCTCTTCGGCACTCCCGGGCAGGACCGCTTCTGGTTCCTCTGGGACGAGCTGTCGGAGGGCGCTCTGGGCGCCGTGGTCCTCGCCGACACCCGGCGCCTGGCCGACTGCTTCCCCTCGATCGACTACTTCGAGCAGCGCGGCACCCCGTTCGTGGTGGCGGTCAACTGCTTCGAGCAGGACCGGCGGTTCGCGCCCGACGCGGTGGCCGGCGCGCTCGATCTCGACCCGGACGTGCCGGTGGTGCTGTTCGACGCGCGTGAGCAGGCGTCGGCGCGCAATGTTCTGATCGAGCTGGTCGAGTATGTTGCGCGGCGGCAGCTGACCGGCGCCGGCCGGCGCTAGGAAGAGCGGGATGAGCGGATCAGCGGACTTCGTCTACGTCGGCAGCTACACGGGGGAGAGCGGCGGCGAGGGTGAGGGCATCGCCCTGCTGCGGCGGGACCGGGACACCGGCGATCTGACCCGGCTGGGTCTCGCCGCGCGTACCCCCTCGCCTTCCTTTCTGGCCCGGCACCCCACCCTGCCGGTGCTGTACGCGGTGAACGAGCTTCTCCTCGGCGCGGTCAGCGCCTTCGCCGTGGCGCCGGACGGCTCCCTGGAGCCGATCGCGACCGGCCAGACCGGCGGCGGGCATCCCTGCCACCTGGCGTTGACCCGCGACGGCCGCCACCTGCTGGCGGCCAACTACTCCAGCGGCAGCGTGTCCGTGCTTCCGCTCGGGCCCGACGGACGGCCGGGCGAGCGCACCGACCTGATCGACCTCGACGGCCAGGGTCCCGACCCCGAGCGGCAGAAGGCGCCGCACGCGCACATGGTGCTGCCCGATGACACCGGCCACGTGCTGATCGCCGACCTGGGCTCGGACCGGGTCTGGCGGGCTCGGCTCGACCCGCTGTCGGGCCGGTTGACCGGCCTGACCGCGGCGATCGTCGCCGAGCCCGGCACCGGGCCGCGGCACCTGCGCCCGGCACCCGACGGCGCCGTCCTGCTGGTCGGCGAGCTCAGCGGCGAGCTGAGCTGGTACCGGCCGGGAAACGGCGGCCTTGAGCGGCGCGGCGCGCGGCAGATCACGTCGACCACCGGCGTGAACTATCCGTCCGAGCTGGCGGTCGGGCGGGACGGGCGATTCGTCTATGTCGCGAATCGAGGGCCGGACACGATCGCGATCTTCGGGTGGGACGGCGACACCGCGAGCCGCGTCGGTGAGGTGCCCACGGGTGGCACTTGGCCCCGGCACATCGCATTGATCGGCGACCATCTCTACGTAGCCAATGAACGTTCACACTCGGTCACGGTATTGCGAATAGACCCGGAGACCGGCCTCCCGACCCCGCAGGGTGAACCGGTACAGGAGCCGAGTCCGACGTGTTTTCTGCGTTGGGAACGTGCCTGATCGGCCCGTTTTAGCATGGTTCACTCACGTGCAGGTACCAGTTCACTACTCTCGGTGAAATCCCGATCTTTTAATTCGCAATCCGAGTAACTTTCGACCTCGATCCTTATGGCATTCGGCGTCTCCGATGCGCAGTATGGACCGCGTGTCAGGCCGCCATCGTCGTAATTTCAATCTCAGGGGCGCCGGTGTCATCGGCGCCGCGATGGCGATCGTCGTCGTCATCGCCGGATCGTGGCTGGGTTATCAGCAGCTGGCCGACAACAAGTGCAGTGGGAGCATTCCGCTGACCGTCGCCGCGGCGCCCGAGATCGCCCCGGCGATCGAGCAGACGGCGCAGAAATGGATGACCGACGGCGCGAACGTCAACGGCACCTGCGTCGATGTGAACCTCACTGCGGTCAATCCGGCCACCATGGCCGCCGCGGTCGCCCGTGACCACGAGGTGTCGCTCACCGGTCTCGGCACCGCGCCGAGGTCGGTCACCGTGCCGGACGTCTGGGTCGCCGACTCGCGCAGCTGGCTGTTGCGTCTCAAGGCCGAGGCGTCGGGCTTCACGCCGGCCGACGGCGCGCCCATCGCGCTGAGCCCGGTGGTGGTCGCCATGCCGACACCGATCGCCGAGCGGTTCGGGTGGCCGGACAAGAAGCTGGGCTGGAAAGACCTGCTCGCCCAGATGACCAAGAAGAACGACGTGCGGACCGGCATCGTGGACCCGACGCGCGACGCCGCGGGGCTGGCCGGGCTTCTGGCGCTGGCCGGCGCGGCGCCCGAGGGTGCCCAGGGCCAGCAGGCGAAGGTGGGAGCGCTGCGCGCCCTGGCGGCCGGCAGCTCCAGCCTGCGCGACGATCTGCTGCAGAGGTTCCCGCGGTCGGCGGACCCGGCCGGCATCGCCAGCGGCCTCAGCGCGGCGCCGATGTCGGAGGAGGACGTGATCGCGTTCAACGCCGAGCGTCCCCCGCTGCAGCTCGCCGCCCTGTATCTCGACCCGCCGCCGCCGGGCCTGGACTACCCGTACGCGATCATGCCGCAGGTCGACCTGCAGAAGTCGGCGGCGGCCGCGGGCCTGCACCCGCCGCTGCAGACGCCGGCCTTCAAGGACGCCCTCGCCGCCGC
>NZ_JBFAZH010000251.1:0-8082 GCF_040681735.1 Actinoplanes sp. NPDC051633
CGGTGGCCGTCGCATCGAGGCGATCCGTGAGCTGGCCGCGGTGCTGCGCCTCAACCCGCGGGAGAAGCGGGTCTTCGTCGTCGTGCCGGTGATCCTCGGCCTGCTCTCCGGCGAGAAGGTGCTGCGGATGGCGCAGAAGCGGGGCAAGGGTGTCTAGCACGGCGACCCGGCGCGGCTCCGCGCACGTGGTCGCCCGCGCGGTCGGCCGGGTCGAGGAGGGCGTCCTCGATCCGACCGCGTGGCGGGTGCGCATCCCGCGGCTGCCGGTCTGGCCGCTGGTCGCGATGTTCACGCTGATGCCGATCTGGTGGGTGCTCGGCGTCTTCTTCATCGTCTGGCCGTTCTTCGGCGTGGTGCTCTTCGTCCTGCTGACCGTGCGCGGCAAGGTGCTGCGGCCGACCGGCACCATGCTGTTTCTGATCTTCCTCGGCATCGTCCTGGTCAGCGCGACCCGTCTCGAGCACCTGACCTCGGTGGTGCTCTTCGCGCTGCGGCTCGGCCACTTGATCACCGCGTTCCTGGTCGGCGTCTACGTCTACAACCTGGCGCGCGAGGGCACGCCGTGGGCCCGGATCGTCAACCCGCTGCTCGTCTTCTGGCTGTGCATGGTGGCGTTCGGCTGGTTCGGTGTGCTGTTCCCGAAGTTCAGCGTGGCCAGCCCGTTCCAGATCCTGCTGCCGGACGGCATCGCGAGCGAGCGCTACATCACCGACATCACGTCCCTGGACGCGACCGAGTTCAACAAGCTCAGCGCGAACCCGATCTACCGGCCGTCGGCGCCGTTCCCGTACACGAACAACTGGGGGACCGCGTACTGCTTCCTGGTGCCGTTCGTACTGGCCTGCCTCACTGTGGTGCGCCGGCGCTGGATGATGATCACACTGCTGGTCTCGCTGCCGCTGTCCATCGTGCCCGCCTACCTGACGCTCAACCGGGGCATGTTCATCGGGCTCGCCTGCGGCGTCCTCTACCTGCTCCTGCGGGAGATCGGACGGGGCCGGGTACGCCTGTTGCTGCCGGTCGCCGGCATCCTGCTGATCGGCTGGGTCGTCACGCTGTTCGTGCCGGTCTTCGACCTGATCACCTCGCGCACCCAGACCACCTACTCCAACCGCGACCGCTTCGACCTCTATGCGCAGACCTGGGCGGCGGTGATGCACTCGCCGCTGCTCGGGTTCGGCCAGCCCAACCAGGTGGACACGACATTCGCCGCCGAGCCGCTCGGCACGCAGGGCATGGTCTGGCAGCTGCTCTACAGCCACGGCATCCCCGCGACCATCTGCTTCTACCTGATCTTCGCGGTGATCGCCCGGCGGATGTCGACCGCGGTCACCCGCGCCGGGCTGTGGCTCAGCGCGCTGCCGGTGGTCGCGGTCGTGGTGACGCCGTTCTACTCGTTCCTGAGCCCGATCATGTCGGTGCTGTTCTGCGGCATCGGGCTGGGCCTGGCCGCCGTCGACGGTCCGATAAACCGGTCGTCGGCATGACCGCGACGACCTCGGCGGAACGCCGGGGCACGCGAAGCGGCGCGATCGGGCTGGCGGGTGCGGCGATCAGCGGCGCCGCCGGCTTCGTGCTCACCACGGTCCTCACCCGGGTGTACGGGGCCGAGGGATCGGGTGCGCTGTTCACCGTGATCGGCCTGGTCACCATCGCCGCGGCGGTGTGCTGCCTGGGTGCCGACACCGGCCTGATGTGGTCGATCCCGCGCTTCTCGCACCCGGGTCGCCTCCTCTCGGTCGCGGTGCTGCCCACCTGCGGCCTGGCGATGGCGCTGGCCGCCGCGGGCCTGTTGGCGGCCGGCCCGGTCTCCGCCGCGCTCGGCCTGCCCGGCCCGGCGCTGCTGCGGCTGGCGTTCACCGGGCTGCCGGTCATCGTGGCCGCCACCGTGCTGCTGGCCGCGGTCCGCGCGACGCGGCCGATCGGCGCGTACGTCGGCGTCCAGATGGTGCTCGTCCCGGTGCTGCGGCCGGTGCTGCTGATCCTGGCCGGTGGCAGCCTGGTGCTCGGTTTCGGCGCCTGGCTGCTGCCGATGGCGGTCGCGCTGCTGATCGCGCTGATCCTGGCGCCCCGCTTCGCACGCCCGGACGGCTGGCGGTCGTTCTGGGACTTCGCGCTGCCCCGGGCCGCGTCGGTGGCGATCGACGCGAGCAGCATGTGGGTCGGAGTGCTGCTCACCGGGGCGCTGGCCGGCCCGGCGGAGGCGGGTGTGTTCGGCGCGGCCGGGCGCTATGCGCTGGCCGGGCTGCTCATCATGCAGGGGCTGCGGGTGGCGGTCGCGCCGCAGCTGTCCCGTCTGCTCGCCGCCTCGAGGACGACCGAGGCCGCGGAGGTGTACCGCCGCACGACGCTGACCATCGTGGTGCTTTCCTGGCCCGCGTACCTGCTGCTCGCCCTCTTCGCGCCGGCCTTCCTCGCACTCTTCGGCCGCGACTTCGCGGCGGGGGCCACGCCGCTGGCCGTGCTCGCCGTGGCGATGCTGGTGAACGTCGGCGTCGGCCTGGTGCAGACCGTGCTGCTGATGAGCGGCAACAGCCGCGGGCACCTGCTCGCCACCCTCTGCGGCCTGGCCGTCAATGTGGTCGCCGGCCTGTTGCTGATCCCGCGGATGGGCGCGCTCGGCGCGGCGATCGCGTGGTCGCTCGGCATCGTCTGTGAGAACGTGCTGGCCGCCGTGCTGGCGCGCCGGGTCCTGGGGGGCCTGACCGGCCGGCCGATGAGGCTCGCCCTCCTGGTCGTCACGGCCGGTTCGGCGGCCGCCGGCGGGCTCGGGATCTGGCTGGGCGGGCGCGGCTTGGCCGGGCTGGCGATCGCGCTGGGCGTGTTGTCGGTGGCCGCTATCGTGTCGCTTCTGGACGGACGGGTGCGATCGGTGGTGCGGCTGTGACGGTCAAGGATGTGGTCAAGGCCGTCGCGCCGCGGCAGGCCCGCGAGGGGCTCCGCGAGATGCTCGTACGCTACGGCGAGCGGACCAGCGACCGGCGCCCGCTGCCCGACTTCCTGGTGATCGGCACCAAGCGCGGCGGCACCACCTCGCTCTGGCGGTATCTGCTGCGGCATCCGCTCGTGCCGCGCCTCTTCCCGGCCTGGAACACCAAGACCTCGCACTACTTCGAGGAGAAGTACGGGCGCGGCGAGGCGTGGTACCGCTCGCACTTCCCGACCGCCCGGCATCGGGCCGCCCTGCAGCGCCGGCACGGCGCGCCGCCCAAGGCCGGGGAGGCGGCGCCGATGTACATGTTCCACCCGCTCGCCGCGGAACGGGTCGCCGCGCTGATGCCGTGGGTCCGGATCGTCGTGCTGCTGCGGGATCCGGTCGAGCGGGCGTACTCGCACTGGAAGGAACGCCGCGGCGAGGGCGTGGAGCCACTGGACTTCGCATCGGCACTGGCCGCGGAGGAGTCCCGCACGGCCGGCGAGCGGGCGAAGATGATCGTCGACCCGTGGTATTTCAGCGAGCGCTACGACTGGTACGCGTACCGCGAGCGGGGTCGCTACCTGGAGCATCTGGAGCCGTGGCTGGACCGCTTCGAGCGCGGGCAGTTCCTTTTCCTGCCCAGCGAGACGTTCTACCGCGCCCCGGCCAGGTCCTACGCCAGGGTGCTCGACCACATCGGCCTCCCACCCCACGAGCTGCCGGGCTACGAGGTCTTCAACGACCGGCCGAGCGAGGGCATGGACCCGGGGGTACGCGCGGAGCTGACCGCGCACTATCGCCCGCACAACGAGGAGCTCGCCGAGCGCTTGGGCCTGACCGTGGACTGGGCGCGCTAGAACGCACGCGGTAGAAACAGACGCATGCAGTACGTGTCCCGGGTCCCGCGACCGCCGTTGGACGGGCTGATCGACGACCTCTATCACCTCGAGGGCGTCGCGCCGTACCCGCGGTTGAAGCTCCCGCCCATGCCGTCCGCGGTGCTGATCCTCAACCTCGGCGACCCCTTCGTCGTGGGCGGCCGGAGTGGATATGCGGACGGGTGCCTGCTGACCACGGGCACCCGGCACGTCGAGTTCGCCTATCCGCGGTTCACCCGGTCGGTCGGCGTGCACTTCAAGCCGTGGGGCTGGGCGCCGTTCGTCGGGATACCGGGCTCCGAGCTCTGCGACCTGCCACTGACCGTGGACCAGGTGTGGGGACGCTCCGGCGACGAACTGCGGGCCCGGCTCGACGCGGCGGCCACCCCCGAGGCGATGCTCGACCTGCTCGAGGTGGAGCTGCGGCGACGGCTGGCGGACGTTCCAGGACTGGGGCTGGTGCGGCACGCGAGCGGACGGATCGCCGCCGCGTCCGGCGCGTTGTCGATCGGTGACCTGTGTGCGGACGCCGGGGTGAGCGCCACGCATCTCGCCCACCGGTTCAAGCAGATCGTCGGCATCACCCCGAAGCGGCTCGCGCGCACCTACCGCTTCGAGAAGGTCGTGCTCGGTGTCGACGCCACCGCGGCGGTCGACTGGAGCGATCTGGCAGCCCGCGCCGGATACTTCGACCAGTCGCACTTCGTCAAGGAGTTCCAAGCCTTCACCGGATGCACCCCAACGGCTTACCTGGCCCTGCGGCGGCGGTTCCGCGCCGACCACCCCGGCAACGCTCTCGACGTCGGGCCGCTGCCGGCTGATTGATTTTCTACAAGCGTCCCCGCCGGTGCGTGCCGCAGAATCGGCGCACAGCACGACACAGCGCGACACAGCACAGCACGAGGAGGTGCGATGAGCAGGGTGATCATGGGTTGCGCGGCCGTCTCGGCCGACGGTTTCATCGCCGATGAGAGCGACGGGGTCGGCTCGTTGTTCGACTGGCTGGGCAACGGCGACGTCGAGTGGGCCCGCGTCGTCGACCTCGCCGCCGGGCAGATCGGCGGCCAGGCGCTGCGGCTCGGGCTGGTCGACCAGGTCGTGATGAACGTCGTCCCAGTGGTGTTCGGATCGGGACGGCCGTTCTTCGGCCCCGGCGACCCCGTCCGCCTGGACGACCCCTCGCGTGTCGCCCAGGGCGACCGGGTGACCCACCTCCTCTACGACGTCTCCCGCCCGGCGGCCTGACCAGGGGCGAAAACTCCGCCGCGCGGGATCAGGCAGCCGGCGTGGTCAGGCCGAGCCGGTCGGTGAGCACGTCCAGCAGGGCCGGGTGCAGCTTCGGGTTCCAGCCGGCGCCACCGGCCGACAGCTCGTACGTGCGCAGCCACAGCTCGATCAGGTACGCGTCGGCGACCAGGCGTGGCCGGCCGACGCCCAGCGCGGCGCCGTGGCGGGCCAGCGCCTCGTCCACCGCGGCGGCGCAGTCGGCGGCCGGGCGCCGGTGCGTCGACAGCGCGGTCTGGAAGGCCTGATGCGCCAGGTCGAAGCCGACCGGCACGTCCGGCGCATGGTTCTCCCAGTCCCACACCAGCAGCGATCCGCGGCGCCGGGCCATGTTCCAGGGCACCCAGTCGCCGTGCCAGTCACCGAACTCCACACCCCCAGCGCCGTCGCGGGCGACCAGGGCGTCGATCGCGGCATCCACTGTGGCCGGCTGTGGACCGGATGCGGCCGCGGCCATCGCGGCGCCCGCCGTCCGGCGCCGCCACGAGGTTACGAACGGCGAATCGCCGAACGGGCGCGGCACCGAGGCCGGGCCGCCGCGCCGGGCGACCGCCAGCATCGCGGCCGTGCGGGGCGAGTCCGGCTTGCGGATCCGGCGCACCTCACGCGGCATCGGCTCGATCACCGCCACCTCGCGGTCCTGCCATTGCGTGTGCACGAGCAGGCGCGGCGTGGCCGGGAAGCCGGCGACCGGCGGCGGCAGCGATGCCAGGGTCAGGGCCTCGTGGCGGACCATCGCGCGGGTGCCGGCGTTCCAGCCGATCTTCGCGTACCCCCGTGGTCGTCCTCGATCGTCGAAGAGCTGCAGGGTCGGCTTGTGGTGCGGGTCCGGCGGCCGGATGCCGATCGCGGCGTGCAACTCCCCGGAGCCCAGGAGGTCGGCGAGGTGGTCCCACAGCAGCGGGCCGCCTTCGACGGTCAGCACCGGCGCCCGCGTCAGGCCGAGCAGGCCGGTGCGGGCCAGCGCGCCGATCGCGGCCCGGGACGCGCGGACCTTCGGCGGGCGGAGGGCGTTGTATGCCAGCACCGATGCGGCGGTCACCCGGCGCGACGGCAACGGCAGCAGGAACCGGGCGGCGTCCAGCGACGGCACCACCGCGTACCGCAGACCGCCGCCGGCCGCGGACGCACCCACCGTGAGCCGCACGCCGTGGCCCGGGAAAACGGCCCTGGTGACCCACCCGATGCCGTCGGGTCGCGAGCGCGGGTCCCCGTCGGGATAGCCCGGCTCGGCCGACGACGGCGTGCGCTGCCTGGGGATCACGGATTGACGATAGGCGAAGCGCCGAAGATGACGACAGGGCCCCGGCGGTGCGGACCGGGACCCTGCCGAGCGTTCGACCGGCGCTGAACTCGGCCGGAATCAGCCGGAATCAGCGGAGATCAGCGCTGGTAGACGCGCACGTAGTCGACGACGAAGTCGGCCGGGAACGCGGTGGACGCGTCCGGATCGCCGAGCCAGCCGCCGACCTGGAAGTTGAGCCGGATGTTGTAGGGCTTGTGGAAGACCTTGTCGAAGAACGGGGTGGTGCCGCGGTCCCGCGTCCAGACGCGCTGCCCGTCGATGTACCAGGTGAGCGAGTCGGCGGTCCACTCCGTGGCGTACGTGTGGAATCCGTCGCCCGGGTGGCCGCCGCCGGGCAGCGCGATCCGGATGTCCTGCTTGACGGGGGAGTAGTCGTAGAAGATGGCCGCGGTCGACTTCGCGTACCAGTTGTCGCCGCCCGGCAGCTCGGTCACGTCGATCTCGCCGTTGCCGCCGTCCGCCGGCCGCAGCCAGAACGCCGGCCACAGGCCCTTGGACGAGCCCGGCTTGTTCGGCGACTTGGCGCGCATCTCGAACCGGCCGTACGTCCAGGTGTGCTTGCCGATCGTGTCCAGGTACGACTGCGTGAACTGCCGCGTCTGCGAGCTGCAGGTGGCCGTCTGGCGCATTGCGCGCAGGGTGAGCTTGCCGCCGCTGACGAACGTGTTGGCCGGGCTGCTGACGTTGCACCCCTTGTCGATGCTGCGGCCCTCGCCGTTGCGGAGGTTCCACTTCGACCGGTCGATCGAGCCCTTGTCGAACTCGTCGCCCCAGACCAGCCGCCACCCCGAATCGGCCACGGGCTGCCTGGCGGGGGACTTCCCGCGTGGCTTGGCGGCGGCGGGCTTCGGGGCGGGCTTCGCCGAGGCGGGCGCCGACGCGGACGCGGATCCCGAAGCGGATGCGCCGGACGGCGGCGGCGCCGCTGAGAAGTCCGGCGCCGGGCCGGGAAGGGCGACGGGCCGTACGGCCGCATCCGAGGTGTCCCGCCCGACCAGCGGCAGCAACGACGCCGTCATCACCACAGTGGCCGCCGCGCCGAGGATGGACAGGGTCCTGCCCCAGCGGGCTCGCGCGGCATGGGCAGGGGCGTGCGCCCTGGACGGCATCTATGGTCGCTTTCGTGGCGTGATCATGGCGGTTGATCGATGGCCGAGCGTAACGGCGGTCGAGCCAAGGTCACAGCCCCGAGCGCTGAACCTTAAGGATCCACTAAGGCAGCGAGTTTGCGCCTGGTTCCTAGGCTCGGCGAGTGCGTGTGGCGAGGGCCTCGATCGCCCTGGTGATGGGGGTGGCCGCGCTGATCGCGGCCATCCGCCTGGTGGGGCCCGCCGACGACACCATGGGGGTACGCCGCCAGATGGCGTTCCTGAGGTCGTCGCTCGACAGCGGGTCGGCCGGTGACGCCCAGGCACTCTTCCCGGAGGGCTACTTCTTCTCGTACGCGCTCTACGGCCTCACCCAGATCGACCTCGGCCTGTCCGAGCCGCCCGCCGAACGTGCCGACGAGCTGCGCGAGGCACGCTGGGCGCTGGCCGCCCTGGAGACCGCCGAGGGCCGAGCTCCCTTCGACGAGTCGCTCACTCCGGCGTACGGCGTCTTCTACCGCGGCTGGACGAACTGGCTGCGCGGGGGCGTGCTCTCCCTGCGCGCGGATCCGGCCGAGGCGGCCCACTTCGAAGCCGACTCGGCCGCCC
>NZ_JBFAZH010000252.1:0-8079 GCF_040681735.1 Actinoplanes sp. NPDC051633
ACGAGATCTCTTTTGGGGTGTCTGGAGTTGTGAGGTGTGCTCTTCCGATCTGCTGGACGTCGGCCCAGGTGAGGTCGCGCAGCAGCGGCGCCATCAGCGGCGGCTCCAGAGGGTCCGCGCCGACCGCGTTGTCCTCTCCGGTCACGGTCACCCACGCAAGCTAAGCAACGTCAATGGAATCCAGGTGAACAAACGGTTTCCTGCCGTGCCGGAGTGCACTATGTCTCACTTCCTGCGGTCGTGTGTCACGCTGGTCGGCGATGACTACACGTAAGGAACGCGCGCAGCGGCGCGCGGGGGAGTTCCCGCCGGCGCCGGAGCCGCTGGCGGTGCCGGTCTTCGACAGCCACACCCATCTGGACATCACCGTGCAGGAGGCGCCCGGCACCGGCGTCGACGACCTGATCGCGGCGGCCGTCAAGGCCGGCGTGGACCGGTTGGTGCAGGTCGGCGTGGACGTGCCGTCGTCGAGGTGGAGCGCCGAGCTGGCCGCCCGCGATGAGCGCGTCCTGGCGGCGGTCGCGGTGCATCCCAACGAGGCGCCACGGCTGGCGGACCTCGACGAGGCCCTCCGCGAGATCGAGTCGCTCGCCCGGCTGCCGCGGGTGCGGGGGGTCGGCGAGACCGGCTTGGACACGTTCCGTACGGGTGCGGAGGGGCGCGCCGCGCAGGAGGCGAGTTTCCGCGCGCACATCGCCATCGCCAAGCGTTATCGCAAGGCGCTGATCGTCCACGACCGGGACGCGCACGCCGACGTGCTGCGGGTGCTGGACGAGGAGGGCGCGCCGGAGACCGTGATCCTGCACTGCTTCTCCGGCGATGCGGAGTTCGCGGCCGAGTGCGTCCGACGCGGTTACCTGCTCAGCTTCGCCGGGACCGTGACCTTCGGCAACGCCGCGACCCTGCGCGCGGCGGCCGCCATCACGCCGCCGGAGCAGATGCTGGTCGAGACCGATGCGCCCTACCTGACACCGATGCCCTATCGCGGCCGCCCGAACGCGTCCTACCTGATCCCGCACACCATGCGCGCGCTCGCCGAGACGACGGGCGTCGACCTGGACGAGCTCTGCGCGGCGATCTCGGCGACGGGGGACCGGGTCCTCGGACCCTGGGGTTAAGGCTCGAGGACCCGGGCGGTGACGCCCAGCTGGCGCGCGAGCGACTGCAGGTGCTCGGCGAACTCCGTCGGCGCGGCCAGCAGTGGACCGCGGGAGACGAAGCGGACCGCCCACCGGTGGCCCGGCGCGACGTTGAAGATCCGGTGCACCACGATGGATCCGCGGGGGTCCGGCTCGACGCTGGTCACCCCGCGATACCACCACTCGCCCTGCCGGCTCACCGACCGCGCGGCGCGATCCACCACGACGGTCATCCGGCTGCCATCGATGGCGACGGCGAACTCGTCACCGTCGGCCGGCTCGGCGTCGCCGGTCGCAGCCAGCGGTGACCGCCCGCCCGGCCGGACGTCGAGCAGCACCTCCGCCACCGAGTCGGCGGACGCTTCCACGAGGCCGCGCAGCTCGAGCAGCTCGGTCATGACCGGCGGCACCGGGCGGCGGAGGCCGGCGCCGGGGCTCGGCGTCGGGGGTGCGGGCCAGGGCGGGACGACGCGGGCTCGGTCATGAGGTCCGTTGTATCAAGGCACCCGTAGGCTGTCGTCCCATGGCGGACGCACTGCTCGGCCCGGCGGAGATCCGGGAGCTCGCCGCACGGCTGGGCGTCACGCCGACCAAGAAGCTCGGACAGAACTTCGTGCACGACCCGAACACCGTGCGGCGCATCGTGTCCGCGGCCGGGTTGCGCCCCGGTGACGTGGTGCTCGAGGTCGGCCCGGGGCTCGGCTCGCTGACCCTCGGGCTGGTCGGCGCGGCGGCGCACGTACACGCCGTGGAGATCGACCCCACGCTGGCCGCCGCCCTCTCCGAGACGGTGCGGTCACCCAGCCTGACCGTGCACTGCGCCGACGCCCTCCGGGTCACGAGCAAAGACTTCGACCCGCCGCCGACCATGCTGGTCGCGAACCTGCCCTACAACGTGGCCGTCCCGGTCGTGCTGCACCTGCTGGCCGAGCTGCCGACGCTGCGCGGCGGGCTGGTGATGGTGCAGAAGGAGGTGGCGGACCGCCTGGTCGCGCCGCCGGGTTCGAAGGTGTACGGCGTTCCGTCGGTGAAGCTCGCCTGGTACGCCGACGCGCGCTCCGCCGGACGCGTACCCCCTGCGGTCTTCTGGCCCGTGCCCAACGTGGACTCCGGCCTGGTCGCCTTCGCCGGCCACCCCGCGCCCGCCGCGGTGGACCGCAAAGCGGTCTTCGCGGTCGTCGACGCCGCCTTCGCGCAGCGCCGCAAGACCTTGCGCGCGGCCCTCGCCGGATGGGCCGGCAGTCCCGCCCGGGCCGAGGAGGTGCTGGTCACAGCCGGGTTGAATCCGCAGGCCAGGGGTGAGTCGCTGGGGGTGCGCGACTTCGCCGCGATCGCGGCTGCGGCTGAAGTCAGAGGGTACGGCGGTAAGCTCTCCGCGTCCGGTGAGCAGCCCGAGGAGGTGGACCGGTGAAGATCGATGCCGGTGACACCATGTCCGTGAGCCGCACCGCGTGACGGAGGCCTGGGGTCCGGATGACCGGCGGCCGTCCGGGCCGGTCCGGGTCCGCGTCCCTGCCAAGATCAACCTGCATCTCGGCGTCGGGGCGCTGCGCCCCGACGGGTTCCACGAGCTGACCACCGTCTACCACGCGATCAGCCTCTTCGACGAGCTGCGTGCCAGCCCCGGCGACACCCTCACGCTGACCATGGAGGGCGAGGGCGCGGGCGAGCTGGCCCTGGACGAGACCAACCTGGTGATCCGCGCCGCCCGTGCGCTGGCCGCGCACACCCGCGTGCCCGCGTACGCCAGGCTGCATCTGCGCAAGTCCATCCCGCTCGCCGGCGGCCTGGCCGGTGGCAGCGCCGACGCCGCAGCGGCCCTGCTGGCCTGCGACGCGTTGTGGGGGACGGGCGTGCCCCGCGACGAGCTGGCCGAGCTCGGCGGCACGCTGGGGTCGGACGTCCCGTTCCTGCTGCACGGCGGCACCGCCCTCGGCACCGGCCACGGCGAGGCGATCAGCCCGGTCCTCGCCCGGCCGTCGACCTGGCATTGGGTGATCGCCGTCGCGCACGACGGCCTCGCCACCCCCGACGTCTATCGCGAGCTCGACCGGCTGCGCGGGGCCGGCCTCGCGCCGACGGCGCTGGACAGCCCGGACGACCTGATGTCGGCCCTGCGGCAGCGCAACCCCGAGGTGCTCGGCGACGAGCTCGGCAACGACCTGCAGGCGGCGGCGCTGTCGCTGCGGCCCGAGCTGGCCGAGGTGCTCAAGGCGGGACAGGCGGCGGGCGCGGTCACCGGCATCGTCTCCGGCTCGGGCCCGAGCTGCGTCTTCCTGGCGACCGACGCCGGCCACGCCGAGCGGGTCGCCGCGGGGCTGACCGCCGCGGGCGTGTGCCGTGAGGCGAGGACCGCACGCGGGCCGATGCCGGGCGCGCGGATAACGTAGTACGCACTGTGACTAACATCGTCAATCTCGATCGGGTCAGCAAGGGCTACGGCGCCGCCGGTCGCCTGCTCACCGACGTCTCCCTCGGCCTGGACGACGACGCCCGGCTCGGCATCGTCGGCCTCAACGGCGCCGGCAAGTCCACCCTGCTGCGATTGCTCGCCAAGAGTGAGGAGCCGGACGAGGGCCGGGTCACCCACCGGCGCGACCTGCGCGTTGCGGCCCTGCCCCAGACGCTCGACCTCGACCCCGGCCACACCGTGCGCGACGTGGTGCTGGGTGACGCCTGGCTGCCCGAGGGGATGGGCGCCGAGCACGAGTGGGCGGGCGACGCGGGCGTCCGGACCATCATGGCCGGCCTCGGCATGGGCCACCTCGGGCTGGACAGCC
Organism: Actinoplanes sp. NPDC051633; assembly: GCF_040681735.1. NCBI lineage: Bacteria > Bacillati > Actinomycetota > Actinomycetes > Micromonosporales > Micromonosporaceae > Actinoplanes > Actinoplanes sp. NPDC051633. The sequence continues at coordinate 3,920 of NZ_JBFAZH010000252.1, forward strand.
CGGTCGGTCCCATGTCGGGTGGCGAACGCCGCCGGGTCGCGCTCGCCGCGCTGCTGGTGCGCGACGCCGAGCTGCTGATCCTCGACGAGCCGACCAACCACCTGGACGTGGCCGGCGTCGACTGGCTCGCCCGGCACCTGCTGACCCGCAAGGGCGCACTGGTGGTGGTCACCCACGACCGCTGGTTCCTGGACGCGGTGTGCACCGCGACCTGGGAGGTCGTGGACGAGTCGGTGCAGACGTACGCCGGGGGTTATGCGGCCTGGATCCTCGCCCGCGCCGAACGGCAGCGGGTGGCCGCCCAGGTCGAGGCCCGCCGGCAGAACCTGCTGCGCAAGGAGATCGCCTGGCTGCGACGCGGTCCGCCGGCCCGCACCTCGAAACCGCAGTTCCGCATCGACGCGGCGAACGCGCTGATCGCCGACGTGCCGCCGGTGCGCGACACGGTCAGCCTGCAGCGCCTGGCCACCTCGCGGCTGGGCAAGCAGGTCTACGAGCTCGACCGGGTGACCCTCAAGGCCGGCACCAAAACCATCCTCGAGGACCTGACCTGGCACGTCGGCCCCGGCGACCGCATCGCGGTGCTGGGCGCCAACGGCGCCGGCAAGACCACGCTACTGCGCCTGCTGGCCGGGCTCACGCAGCCGGACGGCGGTTCGATCGTGCGCGGCTCCACCGTGCGGGCCGCGTTCCTGTCCCAGGAGCTGCACGAGCTGCCCGGAGAGTTGCGGCTGCTGGAGGCGGTCGAGCAGATCGCCAAGCGGGTCAAGCTCGGCGATCGGGAGATGGCCGCGTCGCAGCTCGCCGAGATCTTCGGGTTCACCGACAAGCGGCTGTGGACACCGGTGGGTGACCTGTCCGGCGGTGAGCGGCGGCGGTTGCAGCTGCTGCGCCTGCTGGCCGGGGAGCCGAACGTGCTACTGCTCGACGAGCCCACCAACGACCTGGACACCGACACCCTGGCCGCGCTCGAGGACCTGCTCGACACCTGGCCGGGGACGATGATCGTGGCGAGCCACGACCGGTATCTGGTCGAGCGGGTCACCGAGACGGCCTACGGGATGTTCGGCGACGGCCGGCTGGTGCACCTCCCCGGCGGGGTGGACGAGTACCTCGCGACCGGTCAGCCGCAGCTCACCGACGACACCCAGCCCGTCAAGATCAAGTCGCCGGGGTGGAGCGCCGGGGATCTGCGCGCCGCCAAGAAGGAGCTCTCCCGGCTCGAGCGGCAGCTCGCCAAGCTCGAGGACCGCATCCTCAAGATCAACGAGAGCCTGGCCGTGCACGGCAGCGACTACGACAAGATCATCGAGCTCGACGCGCAGCTCAAGGCCGTGCAGGAGGAGAGGGCCCGCACCGAGGAAGCCTGGCTGGAGCTGGCGGAGCGCGTGCCCGAAGATTGATCCGGGGGTGGACCTGCGACGCCGTGAGCGATGAGCCAGAATGACCACCATGGCGCACAACCCGATCAATCACCCGCTGCGGCCGCTCTACCGCCTGCTGGCCATCCTGGCCGGGGGCTATCTGGTCGTCTTCGGCGTGATCGGCCTGATCGTCTCCTCCGGCGCGGGCCTGCTCGACCAGCCCGACGACCGCGTGCTCGGCCAGGGCACCAACCTGCTCTGGTCCATCGTGTCGCTGGTGTTCGGCGCGGTCGTCGTGCTCGCCTCCCTGGCGCCGCGCAACATCGGCAACCAGGTCCAGTGGCTGGGCGGCTGGACGCTGCTGGTGATCGGCACGTACGAGCTGGCGACCAGCCGCACCGACGCCAACTTCCTCAAGTTCACCATCGCGACGGTGGTCGTCACTTACCTCGTGGGGCTGGCGCTCGTGCTCGCGGGCCTGTACACCAAGGTGGGTGCGTCGGACGAGGCCGGCGCTCCACGACAGGTGAGGGAGGGTCGCACGGCCTGATGGCGCACTTCCCCCTCAACCATCACCTGCGTCAGACGTACCGTCTCCTCGCCGCCGCCGCCGGGCTCTACCTCCTCCTGGTCGGCGGCCTCGGCCTGATCGAGACCTGGGGCGACCCCTTGTTCCACCGGGGCTCCGACTGGGCTCTCGGCCTGCGCGTCAACCCGGCCGCCTCCGTGGTGCTGCTGGTGGCCGGCCTCGCGGTGCTGGCCGCCGCAGGCATCGGCGGCAACGTGCACCACCACGTCAACATGGTGCTCGGCTGGGCCCTGATGGTCATCGCCATGGTGGCGATGACGATGATCCAGACGGATGCCAACGTGTTCAACGTGTCGATGGTCAACGTCATCGTGCTGGCGTCGGTCGGGCTGATCCTGGTCGTCGCCGGCCTGTACGGCAAAGTCGGCCGCGAGGCCGAGCCGGTGAGCCGCTAAGGCGTCTTCCGCGTCGTCAGCGTGGGCTCGGCCTCGAGGTGCGACAGGCCGTTCCAGGCCAGATTGACCAGGTGCGCGGCGACCATCTCCTTCTTCGGCTTCCGCGCCTCGCGCCACCACTGCCCGACCAGCGCGACCATGCCGACCAGCGCCTGCGAGTAGAGCTCGGCGAACTTCGAATCCAGCCCTCGGTCCTTGAACTCGTCGCCGAGGATGTGCTCGACCTGGTGCGCCACGTCGTTCATCACGCTGGAGAAGTTGCCCGTCGCGGACAGGGCCGGGCCTTCCCGGACGAGCACCCGGAAGCCGTGCGGCTCCTCCTCGATGTAGTCGAGCAACGCCAGCGCGGCCTGCTCGAGCAACTCACGCGGATCCCCGGCGGTCAGCGCCGCCGCGATCCGGTCGAGCATCGAGCGCACCTCACGGTCGACCACGACGGCGTAGAGGCCCTCCTTGCCGCCGAAGTGCTCATAGACGACCGGCTTGGAGACCTTGGCCCGCGCGGCCACCTCCTCGACGCTGGTGCCGTCGAACCCCCGCTCGGCGAACAGCTGCCGCCCGGTCGCGATCAGCTGCTCGCGGCGCTGAGCGGCGGACATCCGGACGCGGGATGCCGCCGGGCGCGCCGTGGGCTGTGCGGGCGTGTCGCTGGGGTCGGTCACCCGGCCATCCTGCCAGGACGGACGCGCGGTGCGGCCGAGCCCGATCCGCCGCTGCCCCTTCCCGCGTTGACGCGGCTGACATAGTAGATTCTGGCGGTCGGTCGCAGACTTGTGGGCGACCTTCCCGATCGGCCGTGGTGAAATGGCATCACCTTCGGTTTTGGTCCGAAAGTTCCAGGTTCGAGTCCTGGCGGCCGAGCGTGTGTTGTGGTGGGCCCTGACCCCTGGGCCCGGCGGCTGATGTGGCGCCGCGTCCCGCATCGAAATACTGCGAGCAATGGAGTTCTGCGAGCAATGGAGTCCCGCGTGAGCCAGACCCCCGGTCGTACCGTCGTCGTTCTCGCCGCCGGTGAGGGCAAGCGGATGAAGTCCGCGACGCCCAAGGTGCTGCACCCGCTGCTCGGCCGCACGCTGGTCGGGCACGTACTCCAGGCGGCCTCCGCGGCGCGGGCCGATCACACGATCGTGGTCGTCGGGCACAAGGAGGAGCTCGTGCGGGCGCACCTCGACGAGGTCGCCCCGTCGGCCGTCCCGGTGCTGCAGGCCGTGCAGAACGGCACGGGGCACGCCGTCCGCATCGCTCTGCAGGCCGCGCCCGACGCGGCCGGCACCGTCGTCGTGCTCAACGGCGACGTCCCGCTGCTCCGGCCCGAGACGCTCGACGCACTGCTCACCGCACACGAGGAGAGCAAGGCGGGCGCGACCGTGCTGGCCGCCGAGGTGGACGACCCCACCGGGCTCGGGCGGATCGTCCGGCACGAGAGCGGGCGGCTCGAGCGGATCGTCGAGGAGCGCGATGCCGAGCCCGCCGTCCGTGCGATCCGCGAGGTGAACGCCGGGATCTACGCTTTCGACGCGGCGCTGCTGCGCGAGGCGCTGGGCCGGCTGTCGACCGACAACAATCAGGGCGAGGAATATCTCACCGACGTCTTCGAGCTGCTCGCCGAGGCCGGGCACCCGGTGGGCGTGCACGTTGCGGCGGACGCCGAGGAGACGCTGGGCTGCAACGACCGGGCCGAGCTGGCCGGGCTGCGGGCCCGGCTGCGCGATCGGGTGAACGCGGCCTGGATGCGCGCCGGGGTCTCGATCCTCGACCCGGCGACCACCTGGATCGACGTCACCGTGACGCTGTCGCCGGACGCCGAGATCG
>NZ_JBFAZH010000253.1:0-8077 GCF_040681735.1 Actinoplanes sp. NPDC051633
CGTCGAAGTGTTCCATGAGCAGCGACCTGTCGAGCACCGGGAGGCGCTGGAGCTGGACCGGGCCGCCGCTGAGGGCGCCGGTCTCGGCCAGCCGCCGACGGTAGAACGGCGAGTGGGTTGCGGCGTGACGGACGACGGTGTCCAGCCGCTGCTGACGGTGGTGGGCGAGTTGAGAAGGCGGCCCGTGCTCGCGACTGGTCTGGGTTCCGGCCAGCCGTAGGGCTGCGGCCACGTCGGCCAGGCGCCTCTGCTGATAGCGAACTTGAATGTTCATCGGATCCTCCGATCCTGCGGTGGGCTGTCGTTGCCGGCAGAGAGTGGGGCCGCGCCCAGGGCCGCGTCCAGCAGCAGCCATCCCATGCGCCGAGCGAGCGCCCCGTCCACGGATTGGGGCTGAGTCAGCCGCTCGAGGGTCAGCCCGATCTCCATCGCGTTCCAGGCCACGGCTACCTGGGCAGCATTCACGTCGGTGGGCAGGACCAGGCCGCGGTCCGCGGCGAGCTGCCGCACCGCCTCGGTCAGCAGCTCCAGGAAGCGGGCGTGGATGGCGGCGAAGCGTTCCCGCAGCTCGGGATGGCGCAGCACGTGTGCCCGGAACTCCAAGAAGACCGCCAGCCAGCCGTCGTCGCGGCCGCGCCGCTCAACGCTGCCCGTGGCCAGCCAGTCAATGGCCTGTTCGGCGCCGACCTTGCGCAGGTCCGGCGCCACCTCGGTCAGCGCCTGTTCGATCCGCCGCTCATAGACGGCGAAGAACAGGTCTTCCTTGGAGGCGAAGTTGGAGTACACCGCGCCTTTGCTGTAGCCGGCCCGATCAGCGATCTGCTCCACCGAGCTGGCATGAAACCCGCCACCGACGAAGCACTCCTCGGCCGCCGTCACCAGCTCGTGCCGGGTCTGCTCGCGCCGCTCGGCCCGCGTCAATCTCACCGCCGCATCACTCCCGTATACCATCAGTATTCAGATACTCTTGGTATCCTGGTTCCATAAGTATTTGTTGTCAACCCTGTTGGCGGAAGATACTGCTAGGCGGGCGTTGATCGCCTGGATCGGCACAGACATTGACCCGCGCTGCGACGTCGTTCACAGTCCATCGATATGGGTTGGTCTCATCTGGTCGTGCGTGCGCGGGCCGGCGACCGCGACGCGCTCGCCGATCTGGCTCGGTCGTCCCTGCCGCTGGTCTACACGGTGGTGCGGCGGGCGCTGGGCCCGGATCCGGCGGTCGACGACGTCGTGCAGGACGTGCTGGTGCGGATGCTGCGGCAGCTGCCTCAGCTGCGCACACCCGAGCGTTTCCGGTCCTGGCTCATCGCGATCGCTCTGCACCGGATCGGCACCCATCTGAAACGGGCCGGCGTCGCCGTCGCCCGCACCGCCCCATTGGACGAGCTGGCGGGTGAGCCGGACGTCCCGTTCGAGGACCTGAGCCTGCTGCGGGTGGAGTTGGCGTCGCAGCGGCGGCAGGTCATGCACGCCGGGCAGTGGTTGGATGCCGGGCACCGGACGCTGCTGCCGCTCTGGGTGCTGCTGACCACGGGAGATCTCACCCGGGCGGAGATCGCGGACGCTCTGGGGACGAGCGACGCCCATGCCGGGGTACGCCTGCAGCGGATGCGTGATCAGCTGGAGCTGTGCCGGTCCATCGTCGTCGCGCTGGAGGCCGAGCCGGGATGTGAGCGACTGTCCGCCGTGCTGGCGGACTGGGACGGCACACCAGGAGTGCTGTGGCGCAAGCGCATCGGGCGGCATGTCCGCTCGTGTGATGTGTGCCGGGCGGCGGCGTCCGGCCTCGTCGCGACCGAACGGCTGCTGGCCGGGCTCGCGCTGCTGCCCGTACCCGCCGCCCTCGCCGCCGCGATCCTCACCAAGCAGGCACCGGCCGTCGCGCCGATCGCCCTGCATCCCTTCGCGGGGTCCCTGACCGCCTCGGGGTTCGGCGGACGGCTCGCCGTGGCGGCCGGTCTGCATCCGGTCGCCGGGGCGGTGGCCACGGCCGTGCTGGCCGCGGTCGTCGCGGTGACCGCCATCGGCCTGGCGGACCCGGCGCAGCGCGTCTCGGCCGCGGCGAACCCGGCGCCCCCCACCGGTTCGTCCGGCGCGTCCACCCCGGCGCCGTTGTCCGGCCCGCCCGCCACCGCGCCGGCGGCCGCCGTGCCGCTCGATCCGTCCACCACGCCGACCACGCCCGCCAGGCCAACAGGGCCGACGTTGCGGCTCGGCCGGCTTTCCCTCGAGCCGGTCGACGTCCCCGGCCGGTTCCTGACCCTGGCCGGCGACCGCGGCGTGCTCGGGACCGACCGTGCGGGGTCCACGTTCGAGGCTGTTCCGGGCCTCTCCGACCCGGCGTGCTTCTCCTTCCGGAGCGGTGCGGATCGCTTCCTGCGGCACTCGTCGTGGCGGCTGCGCGCCGACCGGGACGACGGCACGGTGCTGTTCCGGCGCGACGCCACGTTCTGCGTGCGCCCGGGGGCACGGGCCGGTTCGGTGGCGCTGGAGTCGGCCAACTATCCGCGCTATTTCGTCCGCCTCGTCGGTGACGAATTCTGGGTCGACGAGTCCGACGGTGGTATGCAATTCCGGTCATCGAGCTCATTCAAGATTCGTCCCACACGGCCCTGAGAAGGAAACAGGCGTTACCGCATTCGCTGCTGAAAAGCTGTTATGAACGGCCGTGACCGGAGTCGTGGCAAAGCAGATTCGCTGGTCAACGCGATGTCGGATGCAACGAGCGGCGATGTGCGGACAGGTCGGCGCCGATGCGGAATGAATCGACGCTTGAGCATTCCCAGGCTTTCCTGACAACATTGGTGGCTCTCAATGGAAGCGCTCCCACACGCTGACCAAGGACAAGGCGGTCACCCATGAAACGCTGGACAGCCATCATTGCGGCGGGGGCACTGCTCATCTCCGGGGCCACCGCGGTCCTCGGCGCCCCCGCCGCGCAGGCCCTCGACAACGGCGTGGCTCGCACGCCCCCGATGGGCTGGAACAGCTGGAACACGTTCGGCTGCAACATCAACGAGACGCTGATCCGGCAGATGGCCGACGCGATGGTCAGCAGCGGCATGCGGGACCTCGGCTACCAGTACGTCGTGGTGGACGACTGCTGGTTCAACCCGAACCGCGACTCCGCCGGCAACCTGCAGGGCGACCCGGGCCGGTTCCCGAGCGGTATGCGCGCGCTGGGCGACTACCTGCACGCCAAGGGCCTGAAGTTCGGCATCTACCAGGGCCCGCTTGACCGGACCTGCGCCCAGTACTTCGGCAGCTATCCCGGCGCCACCGGCAGCCTCAACCACGAGGCCCAGGACGCCCGGCAGTTCGCCGCGTGGGGCGTGGACTATCTGAAGTACGACTGGTGCTCCCCGACCGGCACCATCGACGACCAGGTGCGGACGTTCGCCAAGATGCGCGACGCGCTGTCGGCGACCGGCCGGCCGATCGTCTACAGCATCAACTCCAACAGCATTCACGCCAAGACGGGGCCGCAGCGGAACTGGGGTGACGTCGCGAACCTGTGGCGCACCACCGAGGACATCACCAACGCCTGGGACACCGGGCAGAGCAACGGATACCCGATGGGCATCCAGAACATCGTCAACGTCACCGTCCCGCTGGCCGGCTACGCCGCGCCGGGCCGGTTCAACGACCCGGACATGATGGAGGTCGGCCGTGGCGGCATGACCGACACCGAGATGCGCAGCCACTTTGCGCTCTGGGCGATGCTCGCCGCACCCCTGATCGCCGGCAACGACCTGCGCTCGATGAGCTCCGCCACTCAGACGATCCTGAGGAACCAGAACCTGATCGCGATCAATCAGGACAGTCTCGGGCTACAAGCCACACAGATCTCGAACGACGGCACCCGGCGCGTGCTGGCCAAGAGGCTGTCCAACGGTGACGTCGCGGTCGCGCTGTTCAACCAGGGCAGCGCCACCACGACCGTCTCCACCACCGCGGCCGCGATCGGCAGGACCGGCAACTCGTTCACCCTTCGCGAAGCGTGGAGCAGCGCCACGACCAGCAGCACCGGCGCGATCTCCGCGAGTGTCCCCGGGCACGGCACGGTCGTCTACCGGGTGAGCGGTGGCACCACCACTCCCCCGCCGAGCGGGACCACGCTGGTCAGCGCCGCCTCCGCACGCTGCCTGGACGTGCCGAACGGCGCCACGGCCAACGGCACCCAGCCGGTCATCTGGGACTGCAACGGCGGCGCCAACCAGCGGTGGACCGTGACCGGCCAGAGCGTTCAGGCGCTCGGCAAGTGCCTCGACGCACCGCTGGGCGCGACCGCCGGCGCGAAGGTCCAGCTGTGGGACTGCAACGGTGGCGCCAACCAGCAGTGGACGTTCAACGCCGACGGCACCGTCCGGGGCGCCGCATCCGGATTGTGCCTGGACGTCGACCGCAACCTGACCGCCAACGGCACCGCCGTTCTGCTGTGGACGTGCACCGCGGCCGCCAACCAGAGATGGTCACGGTGACGTCTGCCCCGCCGAGGTCTCAGCCGACGGCGATCAGGCGCCAGACGTTGTCGGCGGTGCCGTTGTCGGGGTCCTGGACGACCTGGGCGCCCCAGGTGCCGGCGCCGTTGAGGATGGCCAGCAGCTTGCTGCTGTTCACGTTGCGGATCTTGCAGGTGCCGTTGCCGAGGTCGGTCACCGTCCAGCGGTGGTCGGCGGTCCCGTTGTCCGACCATTGCAGGACCCGGGCATTGTCGGCGGTCGACATGTTCTCGACGCCGAGCACCTTGCCGCTGTTGACGTTGCGGAATCTGACCGCGTTGCCGTCGGTGATCCGGACCCAGTTGTGGTCGGCGGTTCCGGTGTCGCCCCAGACCACGGCGAGGCCGCCGTCGGCGGTCGACATGTTCTGCACGCCGAGGACCAGGCCGGTGCCGGCGTTGACCAGCTTGTAGGTGTCGCCGGTGCCCCCGCCGGTGCCGCCGGTGCTCCAGTAGACGGTGTAGTTGAAGCCGTGGGCGTCGTGGAACGGCCCGATCGGTACGGTCGTGCCGTTGGCCGTGGCCGTGAAGGCCAGGCTCGACGTGCTGGTCCTGGTGATGGACGAGACGGTCAGCGACGGCGGCGAGGACAGGGCGGCGCTGCCGTAGTTGCCGCAGAGCACCGCCGGTCCGTAGGTGATCGCCTGCACGTTCGGGTTGTCGTTGGCCGCCCGCATGACGACCCGCATCGGCAGTTTGACGCTCAGCGTGTCACCGGCCGCCCAGGCGCGGGTGACGGTGGCATAGCTGCCCGGCGTCGCGCTGACGGTCTGGGTGACGCCGTTGACGCTGATGACCGGGTTCTGCGTCCAGGCCGGGATCCGCACCCGGATGGTCCAGGTGCCGCTCATGGTGCCGGACAGGGTCAGGGTGGTGGTGTCGCCGACCGGATAGCTCGTGGACTGCGTGACGGTGAGGCCGCGTTGCGACCAGTTCAGCGTCGAGGGCACGAACAGGTTCACGGTCAGGGTGGTGCCGGCGTAGAAGTAGATCGAGTCCATCAGCTTCGTGTTGATCTCGATGCCGGTGCCCTGACAACACCAGAACGAGTTGTAGTCGGTCGAGTAGGTGCCGCCGCCCCAGGCCGGGCCGACCCCGCGGCGGCCGCCGGGCCGCAGCGGGGTGAAGTAGGTGACGCCGCCGTGGCCGTCGGCCGGATTCTGGGCGCCGACCAAATGGTTGAGCAGTGCGGTCTCGTAGAAGTCGAGGTAGCCGGCGTTGTCCGGGCTGAGCAGCCACAGCTCCCGGGTCAGCTTGAGCATGTTGTACGAGTTGCAGTGCTCGCAGGTGTCGTTGCTCAGGTAGCCGGCGATGGCGTTGGGGGCGCGGAAGTGCTCGGCCTGGCTGTTGCCGCCGATCACGTACGTGTGCGCGCGGGTGGTGATGTTCCAGGCGTTGGTGGCGATGTCGCGGTACCGGGTGGTGCCGGTCGCCTTGTACTCGCGGGCGGCGCCGATCCACTTGGGCACCTGGGTGTTGGCGTGCAGCCCGTTGAGCTGATCGGTGCCCGCGGCCAGCGGGTTGAACACCGCCGCGTGGTCGAAGCGCTGCGCGGCGCGCAACCATCGCGCGTCGCCGGTCTGCTGGTAGATGTCGGCGAGCACCTCGTTCATGCCGCCGAACTCGGTGCCCAGCATCGCCTGCATCTGGCTCGAGCTCAGCCGCGCGGTGCGGGTGTCGACCCATCCGGCCAGCGCGAGCAGCACGGTGCGCGCCTGATCGTTGCCGGTGTGGCGCCACACGTCGAGCAGGCCGGCGAGGGTCTTGTGGACGCAGTAGTACGGCACGTTGCCGTTCGACAGCGTGCGCGCTTCGAGCGCGGTGAAGTCCGACTCCGGGAACCCTGACAGGTAACCGGCGGCGAACCCCGCGGCCGCGTTGTTGGCCTGGCATCGGGCCATCTCGGCGACCATGTGGTTCGCCTTGTCCCGGCACGTCGTGTCGCCGAGCACCGCGTAGGCCTGGGCCCAGGCGGTCAGGAAGTGTCCCTGAACGTGCGAGCGGAACGGGAAGGTCGGTGCGTCCCAGCCTCCGTTGGCCGCCGCGCCGTTGGTCGGGAGCCGGTGGTTGGCCCGGAAGACGTACAGCAGCCGGTCGACGTCGACGAACCTCAGGTAGCCCAGCGTCCGGGTCTGGTTGTCCAGGAACCGGCCCGCGGTCAGCCGCACCTGGCCGAGGTCGAAGGAAAACGCGGCCGCGCCGATGTCCGGGCGGACCGGTGGCACGACCGCTGCGGCGGCGGGCCGGGAGTCCAGCACGCCGGCGCCGGCGGCGGTGGCCAGTGCCGCGGCACCGGTCGCCTGCAGGAGGTGACGGCGGCTGAGGTTGGCAGAAGACACGCGGGACACTCCTCACGAAAGGGGGCGGCCGCCCCGGCCCGATGGGCGCGAGGCGGCCGCCGTCATCAGCGCTGCCGGGTCAGCAGGCCGGGCCGGTACGGCAGGAGGCCGTAGTCGCCGCCGGAGCTGGGTGACCGGCCTTGGTAGAGCAGTTGCAGGTTGCACGGGTCGATGGTCATCGTCTGATCGGCGCTGACGCGGATCAGCTCACCGTGGCTGATGTCGTTGGTCCAGGTGGCGCCGCTGTTGGCCTTGCCGGCGAACGGGTTGCTCTCGGTCGCGGCCTGCGGCGTCCAGGAACCGCCCAGGCTCGAAGCCGTGAAAGACCGGAAGTACCGCCCGTTCGCGCCGATCGCCTCCACGATCATCAGGTACTGGTTCTGGCCCTGCACCTTGTACACCTGAGGCGCCTCGAACAGGTTGTTGGTCGAATCGCTCATCACCACCGTCGAGCTCGTACCGTAACTGCCCGGGAAGTTACCGATCGGCATGCTCGCCCGGTAGATCTTGCCGTTGTCCCCGGCGAAGAACAGATACATGTTCGTCCCGTCACCGATCAGCGCCTGGTCGATCGGCCCAGTCCCCGAACCGGTGATGGAGCCGGAGAACAGCGTCTGCGGCGCGGACCAGCCGTTCGGGTTGGTCGGATCGTTTGACGTCCGGTAGGAGAACGCAGGACCGCCCCACTGGTACGCCAGCACCCAGATGTTGCGCGGGGCGAAGTAGAACAGCGACGGCGCGACGGTCGCGGACGACATCGCGTTCTGACTGGCCGACGCCATCTCCGACCAGTTCGAGAACAGGCTGAAGTTCATCGAGCCCCAGCTGGATCCGAAGTCGTGCGTGGTCGCGTACACGAGAGTCCGGCCGTTGTACGGAGCGGTGGTGAAGTCCTTCAACGACACCCAGCCCGACCGCGGGTTGGCGAGCGAGCCCGTCGACGACCACCGGTACGACGACGGAAGCGTGCACGTGCCGGGCGGGACGGGGTCCGTGCCGCCGACTCGCACGAGTTGCCATTGCTGGTTGGCGCCGTTCCAGTCGCTGTACTGGACGACGTTGCCGCCGTCGGCGGTGGAGGCGCCCTGCACCTCGACGGCCTTGGCGCTGTTGCGGTTGATCAGCTGGATGTAGCCGCTGATGTCCTGGATGCTGAACTGCTGGTTGGTGGCGTTGTTGTCGGTCCACTGGACGATGGCGCCGCCGTCCGCGGTGGACCGGCCGGAGACGTCGA
>NZ_JBFAZH010000254.1:0-8071 GCF_040681735.1 Actinoplanes sp. NPDC051633
CCGGCCGGGCGGGAGCGGCGGCCCGCGGTGCGCGCCCTGATCGACCACCTGCACCGCGAGGCCCGACAGGGGCGGGTGCTCAGAGCACCGTGACGCCCTCCGGGAGGGCGCCCTCCACTGTGATGTGCGCGAGGATCTGCGACCGCAACGCCGCCGCCGCGTGTGGCAGCACCGATCGCCGGCGATGCGCCAGCGCGATGGTCCGGCGCAGACCCGGCGCGGCCAGCGGCGTCGCCCGCAGCAGCGGCCGGTTCGCCAGCACGATGCTCGGCACCACCGCCACGCCCAGCCCTGCCTCGACGAAGGCCAGCACCGCGTCCATCTCGCCGCCCTCGACCGCGAAGCGCGGCGTGATGCCCGCCTGCCGCAACGCCTCCAGGGTCACGTCGCGCAGGTCGTAGCCGGCCCGGAACATCACCAGCGGCGTGTGCGCGAGCTGGGTGAGCTCGAAGTGCGGCGAGATGGTCGGCGGCGGCCCGGCGGCGTCGGACGCGATGACCAGGTTCTCGGCGAGGATCGGCAGCGCGTCGAGGGCCGGGTCGACGCCCTGCTCGGGCCGGACGATCAGGGCCAGGTCGAGCCGGTGGTCGAGCAGGTCGGCGCTGAGGTCGGACGAGCCGCCCTCGCTCACGTGCAGGCGGATGCCGGGGTGGGCGCCGCGAAACGTACGCAGAACGGCCGGCACCAGCGACGAACACAGGCTGGGCGTCGCGCCCAGCCGCACCTCCCCCCGGCGCAGCCCGGCGATGTCACCCACCGCGACCATCGCGGCGTCCGCATCGGCGACCATCCGCTGGGCCATCGGCAGCAGCGCCTCCCCGGCCACGGTGAGGGTCACCGACCCGCGTTCCCGGTCGAAGAGCGGCGCCCCGAGCGAAGCTTCGAGCGTGTGAATCTGCTTACTCAGTGTCGGCTGAGCCACACCGACCGCCTCGGCCGCTTGGGTGAAATGCCGGGTTTCAACGACCGCCAAGAAGTACCGGAGTTGCTGCAGCTGCATGTCCATAGCTTACGTCTATGAAGACTCTGCACAGCATGCATTAGACGAATCGTCGGCGACTGCATAACGTCCGAGTCGTGGTAGTTCTGGACAGGCCGAAGACGAGCCCGGCCCGCAGCACGGTCTCGCTCAAGATCCTTATGGCGGTGACCGGCCTGCTGCTGGTCGCGTTCCTCTTCGCGCACATGGCCGGCAACCTGAAGATCTTCGTGGGCGCCGAGTCCTTCGATCACTACGCGCACTGGCTGCGCGGGCTGGGCGCGCCGCTGCTGCCGGAGACCTGGTACCTGTGGATCCAGCGCGCCGGGCTGACGGTCGCCCTGATCGGGCACGTCGCGGCCGCGACGATTCTCGCGCGCCGCGCTCGAAAAGCCAGACCCGTCCGGTACGCGCACCGCCCCAAGGTGCAGGGCAGCTACGCCGCGCGGACGATGCGCTGGGGCGGCGTGATCGTGCTGCTCTTCGTGATCTACCACATCCTCGACCTGACGACCGGCACGCTGAACCCGATCGGCGACAAGGCCCACCCACACGCCAATGTGGTCGCCGACTTCGCGCCCGACCGCTGGTACGTGACCCTCTTCTACACGCTCGCGGTGGTGGCCGTCGGCCTGCACCTGCGGCACGGCATCTTCAGCGCGGCCCGCACGCTGGGCCAGCAGTCGCCCCGCGGCGAGCAGCGCGCCCGCCGCGCGGCGCTCGCGCTCTCCCTCATCCTCGTGATCGGCTACCTCTCGGTGCCGTTCGCCGTCCTGACCGGATTGGTGAAGTGACATGGAACTCTGGGAAACCGGCGAGCCGATCCGCGACACCGCCGCGCCGGACGGCCCGATCGAGACGCGGTGGGAGCGGCGGCGCTTCGACGCCAAGCTGGTCAACCCCGCGAACCGCCGCAAGCTGACGGTGATCGTGGTCGGCACCGGGCTGGCCGGCGGGTCGGCGGCGGCGACGCTGGCCGAGGCCGGATATCGCGTGCGGTCGTACTGCTACCAGGACTCGCCGCGGCGGGCGCACTCGATCGCCGCGCAGGGCGGGATCAACGCGGCGAAGAACTACCGCAACGACGGCGACTCGATCTACCGGCTGTTCTACGACACGGTGAAGGGCGGCGACTTCCGGGCGCGGGAGTCCAACGTGTACCGGCTGGCGCAGGTGTCGGTGAACATCATCGACCAGTGCGTGGCGCAGGGCGTGCCGTTCGCCCGCGAGTACGGCGGGCTGCTGGACAACCGGTCGTTCGGCGGCACGCAGGTGTCGCGGACCTTCTACGCGCGCGGGCAGACCGGCCAGCAGCTGCTGCTCGGGGCGTACCAGGCGATGGAACGGCAGATCGCGGCCGGCAACATCGAGATGCACGCGCGGCACGAGATGCTCGAGCTGATCGTGGTCGATGGGCGGGCCCGCGGGATCGTGGTGCGCGACCTGGTCACCGGTGAGATCACGACCGACCTCGCCGACGCGGTGGTGCTGGCCTCCGGCGGGTACGGCAACGTGTTCTTCCTGTCCACCAACGCCAAGGGCTGCAACGTCACGGCGACCTGGCGGGCGCATCGCAAGGGCGCGCTGTTCGCGAACCCGTGCTACACGCAGATCCACCCGACGTGCATCCCCGAGTCGGGCACGCACCAGTCGAAGCTCACGCTGATGAGCGAGTCGCTCCGCAACGACGGCCGGGTCTGGGTGCCGCTGCGGAAGGACGACCAGCGGGCTCCGGGCGACATCGGTGAGGACGAGCGCGACTACTACCTCGAGCGGATCTACCCGTCCTTCGGCAACCTGGTCCCCCGCGACATCGCCTCGCGTGCCGCCAAGAACGTGTGCGATGAAGGTCGCGGGGTCGGGCCGGGCGGGCTCGGTGTCTACCTGGACTTCGCGGACGCCATCCGGCGGCTGGGCCGCGAGAGCGTGGAGGCCAAGTACGGCAACCTGTTCGAGATGTACCAGCGGATCACCGGCGAGGATCCGTACGTCGTACCCATGCGCATCTATCCCGCCGTGCACTACACGATGGGCGGCCTGTGGGTCGACTACGACCTGCAGTCCACGATCCCGGGTCTCTTCGTGATCGGTGAGGCGAACTTCTCCGACCACGGCGCCAACCGGCTCGGCGCCTCCGCGCTGATGCAGGGCCTGGCGGACGGCTACTTCGTCCTCCCCAACACGATCAACAACTACCTGGCCGCCGGGCCCTTCCCCGACATCTCCGCCAGCCCCGCCGTGGCCGAGGCACGTGCGGCGGTGGAGAGCCGGCTGGAGAGGTTGCTGTCGGTCGACGGCGACCGGACCGTCGACTCCTTCCACCGCGAACTCGGCCACATCATGTGGGAGTACTGCGGCATGGAACGCACCGAAGAGGGCCTGACCAAGGCGATCGGGCTGATCCGCGGGCTGCGCGACGAGTTCTGGACCCGGGTGAAGGTGCCCGGCACCGGCGAGGAGCTCAACCAGAACCTGGAGAAGGCGGGCCGGGTCGCGGACTTCTTCGAGCTGGCCGAGCTGATGTGCATCGACGCGTTGCACCGGCGCGAGTCGGCGGGCGGGCACTTCCGCGCCGAGAGCCAGACCGACGACGGCGAGGCACTCCGGCACGACGACGAGTTCAGCTACGTCGCCGCCTGGGAGTTCGGCCCGGTTCCGACACTGCACAAGGAACAGCTCGACTTCGAGTACGTCCACCCCAGCACCCGGAGCTACAAGTAATGGATATCGAAGTTCGCGTCTGGCGCCAGTCCTCTGCCGAGGACAAGGGCCGCATGGTCAGCTACGACGTCAAGGACATCTCCCCCGACGCCAGCTTTCTCGAGATGCTCGACGTCCTCAACGAGAAGCTGATCCTCGACGGCGACGACCCGATCGCCTTCGACCACGACTGCCGCGAGGGCATCTGCGGCATGTGCGGCATGATGATCAACGGGGTGGCGCACGGCCCGGAGCGGGCCACCACCACCTGTCAGCTCCACATGCGACACTTCAAGGACGGCGACACCATCGACGTCGAGCCGTGGCGGGCGCGGGCGTTCCCGGTGATCAAGGATCTGGTGGTCGACCGCAGCTCGTTCGACTCGATCATCCAGGCCGGCGGCTACATCACCGCGCCGACCGGCACGGCGCCGGACGCGCACGCGACCCCGGTGGCGAAGGCGGACGCCGACCTGGCCTTCGAGGCGGCCACCTGCATCGGCTGCGGCGCCTGCGTGGCGGCCTGCCCGAACGGCTCGAGCATGCTCTTCACCGCGGCGAAGGTGTCGCACCTCGGGCTGCTGCCGCAGGGCCAGCCGGAGCGGGCCACCCGGGTGATCGACATGATCGAGGCGCAGGACGCGGCGGGGTTCGGTGGCTGCACGAATGCGGGCGAGTGCACCACGGCCTGCCCGAAGGGCATCCCGCTCAACCTGATCGGCCGCCTCAACACCGATTACCGCAAGGCGTTACGCGGCAAGCTCTGACAAGGTCAGAGGCGCCAGAGGACTCGGAGATGCGTCAGAAGTTCCTGCTGACGTCGCGCCAGAACAGCAGGCGTCCACAGCGGCTCGTGAAGCACTTGGGACGTCAACGGAAAAGGAGAAGTGCCGGACCGACCGGTGAAATATCCGGTCTTCTTGGCCTCGAACTCACGATTACTGGCCTCCGCGTTCTTCTGGCGGGTCAGGAGAACGAGATTCGCCATGCGGTGCACCCAATAGGCGTGTTCCGCTGGACTGAACTGCTCGAGCCATCGGCTGCCCGCCTTTGGGTGTTGCGGAAGCACGTGCTCGACCGTGATCACGGGATGGTCGTAGTTCGCGCCACCGGAGGACAGAGTGCTGTCCAGCCTCAGCATGACGTACTTCCGGAGCCGGGTAACGGTATAGATCTCCCCGTCGAGTAGGTCAGCGGTAAGCGCCCGCTCCAGTTCGTCGAGTTGAAGCGGTCCATCCGTTCGAGACAGATCAGCCCCTCGCTCGATCTCCGCGAGCACGCGACCGTACCGCTCGATGCGCTGGGACACATCCATCCGGCGGATGTGCATGCTCGCAGCCAGACGGTCGAGATCTCTGATGAAGGTCAGTACCGCCGACGGACTACCGCCGTGCCGGCTGAGGTAGCTGATTGCGGGCGGAATCCAGTCGGTGTTGTCCAGCAGGTTGAGCGCGCGCAGTACGTCGTTGATCTGATCGGCGCCGTGGTCTGCCACGAATGTTCCGTCGCGGACGGACTCGAAAGCGTCGGAGTAGGGCACCAGGACGTGGTTGATGAAGTCTTGGGGATCCGACACTCGAGACAGCACGGAGGCACGGAACTCTCGGAGGATGGTCGCGCGCAACTTCGTTTTCGAGTAGACCATTCGGATGTGCCCGAAGAGATCGGCGAAGTCCTGCCGACCCAGATCTTCTTCTTCGCTCTCCCAGACTGCGGTGTAAGCGTCCTGCTTCGCGACGGGTATCTGGCCGATGATCTCCGACTTCAGAATGTCACTGTGGGTGAGGCTTAGCCCTCGTTCGTTCAAGACGGTAAAGATCCGGTATGCGGAGTCGAAATCCTGAGTGGAGACCACGACGAGATACGTGTACCGGTCTATGAACATCACCAGCCGCCGGCACTCTTCCTCCGTGAGAGCGCTGAGTCGTCGGCGGAAGAGCTGAGCGTTCGTGACAAGGTTGCGTTGGCTGTCGGTCAGCGCGGCAACGGCCACCGAGTCGATACGGTCGATGCCGTCCCGGTCCAGTATCTGCTTCTCCAGGAATGGGTGGTCCTTGTCCCGAAGCGTTAATCGGGGCTGGTCCAACGTGCCCTTGATGGGGTCACCCTGCTGGTAGATGCGCTTGTTGAGCGAGCTCACGTACGTCTCGGGCAGAAACTGCCTCAGGACACTCAGCAAGGTCATCAAGGTCGTGAGCCGCTGCTGTCCATCAACGACCTCGGCCTCGGCCTTTCCCTCTTCTTTGACGAGAACTACGCTCCCCAGGAAGTAGGGATCGGAGTTCTCCAGCTTGTGCTCGCAGCGCGCAGCCGTGACCAGGTCGTCCAGCATCTCTCCGGCTTGATCCGTTGTCCACGCGTATGGCCGCTGATAACCCGGGATGGCGAAGCGGTACGCGTCGCTGAAGATATCGCCAATCGGTCGTTCCGCCGCCTGGATCCGGGAACCGGCCACTCCACCCACCTCAAATTCGACAGCCAGCCGATCCCGTCGGCCTGAGTGCGAATTCGAAGTCTTGCACCTGGGATCCTCAATAGATACCGGCCGAGCGGACACCCGGCAGATCCGGCCCGCGAGGCCTGCAGTACGCAGAGGCGCGATCGACCAAAAAGAAAGGCAAGGAGTCATCTACTCCCTGCCACTATTAACATATACCGCAAAGGGGGCCTTGCGGCAAGACCCGGGGTGAGGCGCAGAATCGGCGGCCGAAGCCAAACCTGACGGGGGTTTTCATGATCGACGTGATCATTGCCGGCGGCGGACCGACCGGATTGATGCTGGCCGCCGAGCTGCGGCTGCACGGCGTGCACGTGCTCGTGCTCGAGAAGGAGGACGAGCCGGTCGCTCGGCCCGGTGCACTCGGCCTGGGCATTCGTACCCTGGAAGTGATGGACCAGCGCGGCCTGCTGGAGCGGCTCCTGCCGCTGGGCCAGAAGTACCCGGTCTTCGGTTTCGCCGGGATTCAGAAGCCGGTGCCGGACCGGCTGGACACCGCGCACGCGTACGGCTTCGGCATCCCGCAGGCACTCACCGAGCGCGTGCTCACCGAGCATGCCGTCGAGCTCGGCACCGAGATCCGGCGCGGCAGCGAGCTCACCGGTCTGATCCCGGACGACGACGGGGTGACGGCCGAGCTGGCCGACGGCACCCGGCTCCAGGCGCGCTATCTGGCCGGCTGCGACGGCGGCCGCAGCGTCGTGCGGAAGCTGACCGGCGTCGGCTTCCCCGGCGAGCCCGCCACGGCCGAGTGGCTGCTGTTCGACGTGCGGGTGGACGTTCCGGCGGACACGTTCATCGCCGCGATGACCGAGGTACGCAAGACGGTGCTCGGGTTCGGCGCCGGACCTCAGGGCGACGGCGTGTTCCGCGTCGTCACGCCCGCCGAGGGGGTGGCCGGCGACCGCGCCGTCCCGCCGAGCCTCGACGAGCTCAAGCAGCAACTGCGCAAGTTCGCCGGCTCCGACTTCGGCGTGCACTCACCGACCTGGCAGTCCCGCTTCGGCAACGCCACCCGGCTGGCCGAGCGGTTCCGCGTGGGCCGGGTGCTGCTGGCCGGCGACGCGGCGCACGTCCACCCGCCGACCGGCGGGCAGGGTCTCAACCTCGGCATCCAGGAGGCGTTCAACCTGGGCTGGAAGCTGGCCGCCGAGGTGGCCGGATGGGCGCCGGACGGGCTGCTGGAGAGCTATCACGGCGAGCGGCACCCGGTGGCGGACGACGTGCTGAACACCACCCGCGCGGTGGCGGAGCTGATCTCCCATGAGCCGGGTGCCCAGGCGGTGCGGCGGCTGCTGTCGGAGCTGATGGATTTCGAGGACGCGAACCGCTACCTGGCCGAGAAGCAGGCGGGGATCGGGGTCCGGTACGACTTCGGCGAGGGGCATCGGCTGCTCGGCCGGCGGCTGCGGGATGTGCCGCTGAAGCGGGGGCGGCTCTACGAGCTGATGCGCGGCGGTCGTGGGCTGCTGCTCGATCAGACCGGCAAGCTCTCCGTCGAGGGCTGGGCGGACCGGGTCGACCTCGTCGCCGACGTCAGTGAAGAGGTCGACGTGCCGGCGGCGCTGCTGCGGCCCGACGGCCACGTGGCCTGGGTCGGCGAGGACCAGCGGGAGCTGACCGATCAGCTGCCGGCCTGGTTCGGCCCGCCGACGCCGCGGTAGATGAAGTCGGTCAGCGCCCGTCGTATGGTCCGGCGCCTCGCGCCACGCCGACCGCGGGAGAGCCAAAGTGGTAGCCCACCCACCCGACCAGCCCCGGAGAGGTGGGTGAGCTACCACTTGTCGCTTGCACGCACGGGCCCGCACCGACGCTGGCCGACCAGCCCTCGAGCTACCAGTGTCTGCTGGTCAGAGGAGGGCTCGGCGGACCGTCACCACCAGCTGGGCGAAGCC
>NZ_JBFAZH010000255.1:0-8054 GCF_040681735.1 Actinoplanes sp. NPDC051633
CGCGCGGCGGTGATCGTCGGCCGCACGGTCGAGCTGGTCTCCTGTGCGGCGATCGTGGCGGCGCGCTTGAAGTGGTCCACGCTCTGCCCGAGCTCACTCTTCATCTTCGTCTTGCGCCGATTACGTCGCATAGTTGCGAACACCAGTGCCCACCTCCTGTGGTTCTCTCCCACATCATCGTGCCTTCTCGGGTACCCCCGCGCTGCCGGAATCAGACACATGGGGGAGGATCCGAACTGCTATACACATGTCTCCAGAGACGGGAGTACCCGTGGCAGAGAAGCTTTACGCCACCCTGCACACCAACCACGGCCCGATCCGGCTGCAACTCTTCCCGGACCACGCGCCGGCCACGGTGCGGAACTTCGTGGAGCTGGCCGAGGGCACCAAGGACTACACCGACCCGCGTACGGGGCAGAAGGGCAGTGGGCCCTACTACGACGGCACCATTTCACACCGGGTCATCTCCGGCTTCATGGTCCAGATGGGTGACCCGACCGGCACCGGCCGCGGCGGCCCGGGCTTCCAGTTCGGCGACGAGTTCCACCCCGACCTGCAGTTCGACCGCCCGTACCTGCTGGCCATGGCCAACGCCGGGCCGGGCACGAACGGCTCGCAGTTCTTCATCACGGTGGGCCCGACGCCGCACCTGAACCGCCGGCACACGATCTTCGGCACGGTCGCCGACGACCAGAGTGCCAAGGTGGTCGACTCGATCGCGGCCACGCCGACCGGCCCCGGTGACCGTCCCCGCGAGGACGTCGTCATCGAGCGGGTGGAGATCGAACGCGTCACCGACTGACGGTTACGCTTTTTGTATGACTGACTCTCCGGTGACGGTTCCGGTTTGCTACAACCACCCGTCCAAGGAGACCTATGTCCGATGCACCCGATGTGACCGGCCGATCTGCCCCGACTGCATGAACGAGGCCTCGGTCGGCCACCAGTGCCCGGATTGTGTGAAAGAAGGACGTCGTACCCAGCGGTCGGCCCGCACCGCCTTCGGCGGCAGCGCGGCCGGCCGCGCGGGCACCGTCACCCGCACCCTGATCGGCGTCAACGTCGCCGTGATGGTGCTGTCGGTGGCCACCGGCGGGCTCGGCGCGATCGCCGGCGGCGGGTGGGGTGGTCTGCTCGGCTCGTCGACGCCCCTCCTCCAGTGGGGCTCGGTGTGGGGGTACGGGATCGCGAACGGCGAGTGGTGGCGGCTGTTCACCGCGATGTTCCTGCACCTGGGCGTGCTGCACCTGCTGGTGAACATGTACGCGCTGTGGATCCTCGGCCGCGATCTCGAGGCGGCGCTGGGCCGGGTCCGGTTCCTGGCGCTCTACCTGCTGGCCGGCCTCGGCGGCAACGTGGCGTCGTTCCTCTTCGCCAACCCGGCCCGCGACAGCGTCGGCGCCTCGACCGCCGTCTTCGGCCTGATGGCGGCCATGTTCGTGGTCCTGAAGCGGCTGAACCTGAGCGTGCAGCCGATCGTGCCGGTGCTGGTCATCAACGTGATCTTCACGTTCACCGTGTCGGGCCTGTCCAAGTCGGGGCACCTCGGCGGCCTGATCGTCGGCGCACTCGCCGCGGTGGCCCTCGCCTACGCCCCGGCCAAGCGGCGCACGCTCTTCCAGGCGCTGGGCTGCGGCGCGATCGCGGCGGTGCTGGTGATCCTGGCAATATTGCGTTCCGTCTCGCTCACGACCTGATTAATGTGCGGTCCGTGAGTCCGTTCCCCGGCGTTCTGCCCCCACCGCGCTCCTGATCGGAGCGCCCACCCACCGGTCCGCCCAGGCGTGACCGGTGGTCGCTGCACGCTCCGACAGCCGCCCTGCCGAGCCGGCTCACTCACTCTTTCGGAGCGCACCAGATGTCGCACGACCATGCCCACCTGTCCAAGATCGCCGCGGCGGCCGTGCTGTGGGGCACCACCGGCGTAGCCGTCACCCTCCTCAGCCGCATCACCGCCCTGTCCCCGATCACGATCGGCTTCTACCGCCTGGCCATCGCCGCGGTCGCCCTGCTCGCCTACACCCGAATCCGCACCCTCATCCGACCGACACCTTCCCGCGCCGGGTCTCTCTTTCTCACCGCGCCGGGTCGCCTGGTGCTCACCGGCGTCTTTCTGGGCCTTTACCAGGCGCTCTACTTCATCTCCGTGGCCAACGCCGGAGTCGGCGTAGCCACCATGGTCAGCCTCGGCATCGCGCCGATCGGCCTGCTGATCTGGGAGTCGATCCGGGCCCGCCGCAGGCCTTCGCGGCGCGCGCTGACGGTCGCGACGGCGGCGGTGGCCGGGCTGGCGTTGATCTCCGCCGGGCCGTCCGGGGTCGCGCCCCGACCTTGGCTCGGCCTGGTGGCGGCGATCGGCTCAGGCCTCGGGTACGCGATCTCCGCCGTCCTCAGCCGCAGCCTGGCCGACCGAGCCGACCCCCTCACCCTGACCGCCGCCACCTCGGCCATCGGCGCGCTGGCCCTGCTCCCGATCGCCGCAGCGGCAGGGCTGACCTTCACACCGGGCGCAACTGCGATCACGCTGCTGCTCTACCTGGGAGTGACAACGACGGCGGTCGCGTATGCCCTCTTCTACGCGGGTCTGCGCGGGGTGGCCGGCAGCGCGGCGACGGTCCTCACCCTCCTGGAGCCGGTGACCGCGGCCCTGCTGGCGGCGGCGGTCCTCGGCGAGACCTTGGCACCCGCAGCCCTGGTGGGTGGCGGGTTGGTGCTGGCCGCGGTGGTCATGCTGGCGATCCGGCCGGCGGCGCGAAGGCCGACCGTGGTGCAGGTCAGCTGAACCCGGACGGCGGCGCCTTCAGCGCAGCAGCGCGCCGCCGCCGGTGCCTGTGGAGCGGGCGTCGAAAGTGTCGTACCCGGGCCGTAACTTCAGGCCCACCCGGTGCAGGGGTGGGGGGGGCGGTGGCGGGCCGAACCACGCGCGAAACCGGCCCGACCACTGTGGAGCGCGACGTCGCCGCCAATGAAGCAGAGAAGGGAGCTACGCCTTCTTCTCGTACTGATTGCGCAGATCGTCGAGCTCCGCCAGCACGTCGTGCGGATCCGCGCCCAGGTCGTGCATCGACAACAGGAACAACGCGTCGTCCGCGTCGACCTCCAGCAGCTCGGCCGTCAGCCCGAGCCGCACCCGGCGGTCCAGGCGTACCCGCTCGATCTGCGACCAGGGCAACCAGCGACGGCGCGCGAAGCCCTCGACCACCGTGACGCCCTCGGTGTCCGCCGCCAGGCGGACCGGCGCGACCAGATCGCGCAACGCCCACCCCACCAGCCCCAGCGCGACCGCCCCGGCCAGCACCCACTGCACCGCGTCGTCGCGTCCGAAGGCGAACACCAGCACCACGATCGCGACCGCACCCAGACCTTTGGTCACCGGCAGGATCGGCTTGATCCGCCACGGCTGTCCAGACATGTGCCCCACTATGGCAGGCACGCGTACCGTCGACAGCATGCGCGATGCGGTGATCGTCGGGGCGGTACGCACCCCGGTCGGCAAACGAAACGGTGGTTTGTCCGGCATTCATCCGGTCGATCTGTCGGCGCACGTGCTCACCGCGCTGGCGGAGCGGTCCGGGTTCGAGCCGCGGCACGTCGAGGACGTGGTGTGGGGCACGGTTTCGCAGGTCGGCGAGCAGTCCTGGAACGTGGGACGCAACGCGGTGCTGGCGGCCGGCTGGCCCGAGTCGGTGCCCGGCACGACGCTGGACCGGCAGTGCGGGTCGAGCCAGCAGGCGTTGCACTTCGCGGCGGCGACCGTGCTGTCCGGGCAGGCCGATCTGGTGGTGGCCGGCGGCGTCGAGTCGATGAGCCGGGTGCCGATGGGTTCGTCCGCGCTGGGGTCCGATCCCTACGGATCGGCCGTTCTCGCCCGCTATGGGACCAACACCTTCAATCAGGGAGTGGGCGCCGAGATGGTCGCCGCGAGGTGGGGTTTCACTAGAGCTCAACTCGATGAGTACGCGCTGGGCAGCCACGCCGCCGCGGCCAAGGCGCAGGACGCCGGCGACTTCGAGATGGAGATCGCCGACCTGCCCGACTGCGCCGAGGACGAAGGCATCCGCCGCGACACCACGATCGAGAAGCTGGGCGCGCTGAAGACGCCGTTCCAGGCCGACGGGGTGGTGACCGCCGGGTCCGCGTCGCAGATCTCGGACGGCGCCGCCGCGCTCGCGGTCACCACGTCACGCTGGGCGTTCGCGCACGGTCTGACGCCGCTGGCCCGCGTGCACACCGCGGTCGTCGCGGCCGACGATCCGGTCATCATGCTGACCGCGCCCATCCCGGCCACCGCGAAGGCGCTGGCCAAGGCGGGACTCCAGCTGGACGACATCGGGGTGTACGAGGTGAACGAGGCGTTCGCCCCGGTGCCGCTGGCGTGGCTGGCCGAGACCGGCGCCGACCCGGGCCGGCTGAATCCGCGGGGTGGCGCCATCGCGCTGGGTCACCCGCTCGGGGCGTCCGGCGCGCGGATCATGACGACGATGCTGCACCACATGCGACAGAACGGCGTGCATTACGGCCTGCAAACCATGTGTGAGGGCGGCGGAATGGCGAACGCCACGATCGTCGAGCTGCTGTAATCCGATATTCATACGGTGGCCGCCGAGACTAACCCGTTCGGCCACCGTTAAACGCTGTATGGATGTCTTCACTCGTACGTTCCTTCCGGCGGCGGCCGAGGCCGGCGTGGCCATCCCCACGGCGAGCAGGCATTTGCCGATCTTTCAGCGATGCGTCGAGGCGGACGAGTCAGCCGTTCTGGTGACCCGGTGCACTCGCCCGGACGCTCCCGCCTCGGGCGATTTCCTGCTGCTGCTCACGAACCGGCGGCTGGTCGTCACGCGGGAGACGCGCGTGCTGCACCGGCTCGGCCTGCACCTGAACGCCACTCTGCGCCAGCTCGCGCACGTCGCGTGGAGCACCGACCTGCGCGACGGCACGATGGAGTTGTCGGCCACCGCGGTGGACGGGGTGCGGGAGCGGTTCCAGATGCGGATGGCCCAGCCGGATCGGGTGTGGGCACTCGACGCCCTCCTCAAGCACGTCTTCACCGAGCGCCGCCGGAACGTCTCGCTCGCCGCCTGACACCACTACTACTGTTCGGCGCTGTGGAGAATCTTTCGCAGACGCTGCACCGGCTGACCTCCTACGAGCCCGGGCGTGAGTGGACCGAGCCGGTCGACGACCCGCGCATCGTGCAGGACCTCGAGGTCAATGATGTGTCCCGGCTGCCGTTGTTCTACAAGCGGTACCCGGCGGAGCTGCCCCGCGTACCCCTGCCCCGAGATCTTCCGCCGACCACCGCGCCGACGGTTTCCGTCCTGGCCGGCACCGCGCGCGTTTCGCCCGGCGCCCTTGATCTCGCGCAGCTCGGCCGGATTCTCTATCTGTCCTACGGGGTCGTCCGGACCTCGCAACGGGCCTATGGCACGCATCTTTTCCGGGCCGCGGGTTCCGCGGGCGGACGATTCCCGCTCGAGTTGTACGCCGTCGTTCCGGACGGTTCGCCGCTTCCGGCCGGTGTGCATTGGTACGACCCGCTGGAGCACGCACTCGTGACGATCGCGCCACCACCCGCGGTTTCCGGCCCGGCGCTCGTGACGACCGGCGTGCCGTGGCGGACCGGCTGGCGTTATCGGGAGCGCGGATACCGGCACGTGTATTGGGACGCCGGCACGATGGTGTCGCAATTGGTCGCCGCGGCGGGATCGGCCGGGATTCCGGCGGCGTTGTACAAGCGCTTTCCCGACGCCGAGGTGACCTCGCTGGTCGGCGCGGACGGCGTCCACGAATGGCCGGTCGCCGTCATCTCGCTCGCCGACGATTTCTCGCTCGGTTCGTTCTCCGCGGCGGCGGTCGGCGAGACCGACTCGCATCCGCTCGAGTTTCCGCTGGTCACCGAGGCGCAGCATGCCGGTGACGCCTCGACATGGGCGGGGCCGTGGGCCGCCGGCGCGCCGATCGACATCGCCAGGGACGACTCGGCGCCGGTGGAGAAGGTCATTCTCGATCGCGGCTCGGTGCGGCGGATGGACCCGGCCCGGTCCGTACCCGAGAAGCTTTTCCGCACCTCGATGGCGGTCGCCATGCGCGGGATCGACGTGCCGCATTTCGTGGCGGTCAACGCGGTCGACGACGTTTCGCCGGGCCTCTATCGCTGGCCGGATCTGGACACACCGGTGCGTGCGGAACTGCTTCGCGACGAGCTCTACACCGTTTCTCTCGAGCAGGACCTGACCCGTGACGCGGCGTTCGTGGCGATCGGCGCGATCGACGTGGGCTCGCTGAGCCCTCGGGAATACCGCGAGGCCCAGTTCGCCGCCGGCCTGGTGGGGGGCAGGCTGCACATTCTGGCGTACGCGCTGGGCGCCGGCGCTTCGGGAATGACCTTCGAGGACAGTGCGATGGCGGGTTTCCTCGGTGAACCGTTGGACGGCCTGCTTTTCACCTGCGTCGGAATGGCCGACTATCGGCGGACGGCGGGCGGAAAACCGGGCGAGCCGACGTCCGTCCGGACGGTGTTCCCGCGCGGGTGAACGTCGGCCCGGACCTGACTTTTCGGACCGGTGCTCACCACGCCCGATTAAGTTGAACAGGGCATGAAACCGCTCTTCGTCGCCGCCGTGGTCGCACCCGCAGTCGACTCGTGCGCCTGGGTCCGCGCCGGCACGGGCAACACCTTCTGCTAGCACTTGACGCGCCTGCCAAGATGACTATGAGTGGCGACATCGTGACTCTGGGAGGCAGTGTGGCTCGCTTCGTCGACGGCCGGAACATCGACACCGTCGACATCGAGATCGACTACGCCATCCTCCAGCACTTCTCCAAGCACCTCTATTCGTCACCGAACAAGGCGATCGAAGAGCTGGTCACCAACGGCTATGACGCCCTGGCGCAACGCGTGGACATCTTCCTGCCGCACCTGTCCTCACAGGACTGCCTGATCGTCTGGGACGACGGCGAGTCGATGGATCTTACGGGACTGAAGCGACTGTGGTGGATCGCCCGCAGCCCGAAACAGCAGGTTGTCGATCGTCTGGCGGTGTCGCGCGACGGGATGACCCGGCGGCTGATGATCGGAAAGTTCGGCATCGGCAAACTCGCCAGCTATGCCGTCGGGAATCTCATCTCGCACATCTGCCGGCAGGACGACCGCTATCTGCTCGTTACGGTGAACTACGCGTTGGCTCCGCACCTCGACGACGTGCCGTCGACCGGCGACACGGTCCGGAAGTTGTCAGCACCGGTGCTCGAACTGGACGCGGCGACCGCCAAGGCGTTCGTCTCGGGGCTGTTCCGCCGTCCGCCGGACGACTTCGACGCCATGTGGAACAAGCCGTCGTGGACCATCGCGATCATCGACGAGCTGCGCGAGGACGTGCAAATCACTCCCGGTCGACTGTCTTGGGTGCTCTCCATGGGTATGCCGCTGCGGCCCGACTTCGCAGTCCGGGTGAACGGGGATGCCGTCAGCCCACGGGTGATGAAGGACGCCGAGGTCACCTGGACGCCGACCGACCTTCGGGATGCACTCGAGCGAGCGTGGGCCGACGCGGTGAACGCCGGGAAGGTCACTGGATCGCTGATCTTCGGATCGTCCACCGTCACGCTGCCGCAGCTCGGCGAAGCCGGAATCACGCTTCGAATGTTCTCGCGGTCGCTGTTGCACTCGAACCGCACCGAGGAAGGTCGTAGTCACGGCTTCTTCGTCATGGTCCGGGATCGTCTTCTCAACCCCGACGACGCGTTGCTTTACCTGAGCCAATCCTCCTTCGAGACGCTCTACCGGATGCAGGCTGTCATCTCGGCGGACGGGCTGGATGTCGACCTATTGGCCGACCGCGAGCGCCTGCAGATCCTCACTCCCCGAACTTCCGAGCTTGCCGTCCTGCAGCGCGGGATCTACTCGGCAGCACGCGCGTTCGTTGAGCGGAAGGACGAGGAGGCATCTCAGGCTCGGGAGTCGTGGCCGCTGCCCACCGACTCGCGCGAGTTCTATCGGCAGCCGTTGTCCGCCGCCGCCTTGCGCCGTCCGGGCCCGGCCGGCGCAAGGC
>NZ_JBFAZH010000256.1:0-8032 GCF_040681735.1 Actinoplanes sp. NPDC051633
GGATTGCGGGGCTGGTTGGGGTCCTTTTGGGGGTGTCGGGGGTGGGAGGGAGGATGGGGGTATGACTGGGACTCTGGTGCTGCTGCGGCACGGTGAAAGCGAATGGAACGCCAAGAATCTCTTTACCGGGTGGGTTGATGTTGATCTGACGCCCAAGGGTGAGGCTGAGGCTCGGCGGGGTGGGGAGCTGCTCCGGGAGCACGGGTTGCTGCCTGACGTCGTGCACACCAGCGTTCTGCGGCGGGCCATTCGTACCAGTGAACTCGCCCTTCATGCCGCCGACCGGCACTGGATCGCCGTGCGGCGGTCCTGGCGGCTCAACGAGCGGCACTACGGGGCTCTGCAGGGCAAGGACAAGAAGCAGACGCTGCAGGAATACGGCGAGGAGCAGTTCATGCTCTGGCGGCGGTCCTACGACACGCCGCCGCCGGCCATCGAGGTCGACGACGAGTACTCGCAGTACCACGACCCCCGGTACGCCACGCTGCCGCCCGAGCTGAAGCCCCGCACCGAATGTCTCAAAGATGTCCTGCTGCGCTCTCTGCCCTACTGGTACGACTCGATCGTGCCGGACCTGCTCGCCGGCCGCACCGTCCTCGTCGCCGCGCACGGCAACTCGCTGCGGGCCATCGTGAAGCACCTCGACCAGATCTCCGACGAGGCGATCGCCAAGCTGAACATCCCGACCGGGATCCCGCTGCGCTACGACCTCGACGAGAGCCTGCGGCCCACCACCGCCGGCGGCGCGTACCTCGACCCGGACGCCGCCAAGGAAGCCGCCGCGGCGGTCGCCAACCAGGGGCGCTGACCCGGACGCAAAGAAAGGGGGCGCCCCCGTGGCGCCCCCTTCCCCGAACCGTCGGCGACCTACTGCAGATCCACCGGCTCACCCGTGACCAGGAAGATCATCTGCTCGCCCACGTTCACCGCGTGGTCGGCGTAGCGCTCGTAGAAGCGGCCCAGCAGGGCGCCGTCGATCGCCGTCTCCGCACCGTACGGCCAGTCGTCGTGCAGCAGGATCTTGAAGAGGTCCCGCTCCAGGTCGTCCATCCCGTCGTCGTCCTTCTCCAGCTCCGCCGCCAGGTTGGCGTCGGGGGAGGCGAGCACCGTGGTGATCTTGTCGGCCATGCGGTCGGCCATCTCGGCCATCTGCTGGAACACCGGCCGCAGCTCGGCCGGCACGGCCGGGGACGGGTGCCGGCGCTGCGCGGTCTTGGCCACGTGCTCGGCCAGATCGCCCATCCGCTCCAGGTCGGCCGAGATGTGCAGGGCGGTGATCACCGTACGCAGGTCGGACGCGACCGGCGCCTGCCGCGCGATGGTGTCCGCCACCTTCGTCTCCACCTGGCGGTAGAGCACGTCGACCTCGGCGTCCCGCTCGATCACCACGCGGGCGGCCTCGATGTCGGCAGTCAGAAGAGCCTTCGTGGCCTTGCGCATCGCAGCGCGCACGGCCTCGGCCATGGTCACCAGCAGCCGGCTCACCTCTTGGAGGTCGGCCCGGAATTCCTCGCGCATCGTCACGTCCTGTAATCGTCGGATCGTCGTCCGGCCCCACGCTAGGTCGGTGGGGCGGCGCGAACATTAACGGTGGTGAACCGCGTCGGGCGGCATGGTGAACATTGCTCGAATCACGCCCGGAATGTCCGGATCGGCGACCCGGTCAGGTAAACAATGACCCTACGATCGCAGCGTGGACTGGGTGTTCGGCGTCGGCCTCATCTGTGCCGCCCTCGCCGCCGGCGTGGGCGGAGGGTTCGTCATCGCCCGGCGCCGGACCGCCGAGGCCGCTCCCGCCAAGCCCGTCGGAACGGTCAAGAAGGGACGCGCCATCGAACCGGACGGTGAGCAGGGCAGCGGCAAGCACGGGTTGAAGGGTCTCGGTCGCAAGAGCCTGGACTCGCTGCGGGTCGGCGTGGTCGTGCTGGACGCCGAGGACCATCCGGTGCTGGTCAACCCGGCGGCCCGGGCGATGGGGCTGCTCCGCTCGGGTGGTGCGCCCGGCACCATCGCGGCCCACCCCATTCTGCGTACCCTGGCCGGTCAGGTGCGGCGCACCGGCGTGCGCCGCGAGGTGGAGCTCGACCTGCCGCGTGGCCGCGCGGGCGGCGCCACCGCCCCGCTCGGGCTGCACCTGCGCGCGGTGGCGCTGAACTCCACGCACGTCGCGGTCGAGGCCGCCGACGTCACCGAGTCGCACCGGCTGGCCCGGGTGCGGCGGGACTTCGTCGCCAACGTCAGCCACGAGCTCAAGACCCCGATCGGCGCGCTGCAGCTCCTGGCCGAGGCGCTGCTCGACGCCACCGACCTGCCCGAGCCCAAGCCCGACGACGAGCAGTCCGAGGACCTGATCGCGGCCCGCCGGTTCGCCGAGCGGATCCACCACGAGTCCGCCCGGATGGGCCGCCTGGTGAACGAGCTGCTGGAGCTGACCCGGCTGCAGGGCGCCGAGCCGCTGCCCAGCCCCGAGCCGGTCGCGATGGACTGGGTCGTCGCCGAGGTGGTCGACCGCACCCGCACCACGGCCAGCGCGAAGCGGATCGAGATCCGGTACGAGGGCCCGCGCGGCACGACCGTCTACGGCAGCGAGAGCCAGATCGCAACCGCCGTCACCAATCTCGTGGAGAACGCGATCGCGTACTCGTCGGAGGACACCGTGGTCTCGGTGCTCCTGCGGCAGGACGAGGACTGGATCGAGCTGGACGTGACCGACCAGGGCATCGGCATTGCCGGGCAGGACATCGACCGGATCTTCGAGCGGTTCTACCGGGCCGACCAGGCCAGGTCGCGGTCGACCGGCGGGACCGGGCTGGGCCTGGCCATCGTCAAGCACATCGCCACCAACCACGGTGGCCGGGTCGACGTCGTCAGCAGCCCCGGCGAGGGTTCGACGTTCACCCTGCGCCTACCGGCCCGACCACCGGAGAACCGCCTCCCGTTACCTCCCGCGATCGAGAATTAGCTCCGCCCGCTCGGAAAGGATCCGTATGTCCCGCGTACTCGTGGTGGAGGATGAGGAGTCGTTCTCCGACGCCTTGTCATACATGCTGCGCAAAGAAGGCTTCGAGGTGTCGGTCGCGCCGACCGGGACCTCGGCGCTCACCCAGTTCGACCGCACCGGCGCGGACATCGTCCTGCTCGACCTCATGCTTCCGGAGATGTCCGGCACCGAGGTCTGCCGTCAGCTGCGGCAGCGCTCGGCCGTGCCGATCATCATGGTCACCGCCCGGGACAGCGAGATCGACAAGGTGGTCGGCCTGGAGATCGGCGCCGACGACTACGTCACGAAGCCGTACTCGCCGCGGGAGCTGGTCGCCCGGATCCGTGCGGTGCTGCGGCGCCAGGGGGCCGAGACGGCCGAGGTGACCACGCCGACGCTGGCCGCCGGTCCGGTGCGGATGGACGTCGAGCGGCACGTGGTGACCGTGGACGGCGCCTCGGTGCAGCTTCCGCTGAAGGAGTTCGAGCTGCTCGAGCTGCTGCTGCGCAACGCCGGCCGGGTGCTGACCCGCGGCCAGCTGATCGACCGCGTCTGGGGCGCCGACTACGTGGGCGACACCAAGACGCTGGACGTGCACGTCAAGCGGCTGCGGTCCAAGGTGGAGCCGGAGCCGAGCGCGCCGCGCTACATCGTCACCGTGCGCGGCCTCGGCTACAAGTTCGAGCCCTGAGTTCAGGCGCTTTTCCGGCGGCGCGGGCGGGTGGTCGCCGCCGGCTCCGAGTCGCCGGGCGCCTCGACCGTCGCGGTGGGCAGCTCGGCCCGGCCGCGGGCCTTGACGGTCGCCGGGTGCTCGGCGATCAAGCCGGCGGCCAGGCGCGCGTCGCAGAGCTCGGCGAGCTTGGCGTACGCCTCCTCGCCGATCAGCGCGGTCAGCTCCGGGCCGTAGGAGCGGTACATCGGCTCCGAGCCGACGTGCGCGTCCGGTGACGAGGTGCACCACCAGTCGAGGTCGTGACCGCCCGGACCCCAGCCGCGGCGGTCGAACTCGGTGAGGGTGGACTGCAGGAGCTTGGTGCCGTCGGGGCGTTCGACCCAGGTCTGCTCCCGGCGCACCGGCAACTGCCAGCACACGTCGGGCTTGTAGGTCAGCGGGTGCACGCCGTCGCGCAGGGCCTGGCCGTGCAGCGCGCAGCCGCCACCGCCGGGGAACTCGGCGTCGTTCTGGAAGACGCAGGGACCGTCAACCGACTGTGTCGCGGTGCGCCGGGCCGGCTTGGTGCCGTCCACGGTGTCCATCTCGGTGTAGTTCTTGAAGCCCTTGCGGTAGTGCTGCCACGTGTCCGGGGTGAGCCGGCCGACGGCCGCCTTCACCCTGTTCTCGTCGTCGGCGTCGGTGAAGAACGCGCCGTGCGAGCAGCAGCCCTCCTGGGCGCGACCGGCCACGATGCCGTGACAGGCGGAGCCGAAGACGCAGGTCCAGCGGGACAGGAGCCAGGTCAGGTCGGCCCGGACGACGTGCTGCTCGTCGGCGGGGTCGGGGAACTCGATCCACTCACGGGGGAAGTCGAGGTCGACCTCGTCGGCGCGGGCGGCGGCCGTTGCGCTGAGGGTGATTCGAACTGGGGTACGGCGGCGGCTCACCTGCGACAGCGTACGCGCGTGGGTGACGCGGGCCTCGCAGCAGCCCGCTTTGGCACCTTATGTTCGAGGCGCCGAGCACGACGGGTCTACCCTTGTCGGCGTGAGTTCCCGCGTTCCCGTACTCCTGTCCAGCTCCTCGGTCTTCCCGGAGCCGACCGCGGCCGCGTTCGAAATGGCGGCGACCGTCGGGTACGACGGGCTCGAGGTGATGGTGTGGACCGACGCCGTCAGCCAGGACGCGGACGCCCTGCGGGTGCTGTCCGGGCACTACGACGTGCCGGTGCTGTCGGTCCACGCGCCCTGCCTGCTGGTCACCCAGCGGGTGTGGAGCCCCGACCCGTGGGAGCGGCTGAACCGGGCCGCGCAGCTCGCCGAGACGCTGGGCGCGCCGACCGTGGTGGTGCACCCGCCGTTCAGCTGGCAGCGCGACTACGCCAAGAACTTCGTGCCCGGGCTGGCCAAGGTGCAGTCCCGGCACCCGCAGATCAACTTCGCGATCGAGAACATGTTCCCGGTCAAGATGGCCGGGCGCTGGTTCGTGCCGTACACCCCGGGGTGGGATCCGACGACCTCCGGCTTCGACGCGTACACCCTGGACCTCTCACACTGCGCGGCCGCGCGCATCGACTCGATCGAGCTGGCCGACCGGATGGGTGCCGGCCTCAAGCACGTGCACCTGGGCGACGGCACCGGCGAAGGCCGCGACGAGCACCTGGTGCCCGGCCGGGGCAACCAGCCGTGCGCCGAGCTGCTGCGGTCGCTGTCGGTGCGCGGGTTCACCGGGGCGGTGGCGGTGGAGGTGGCCACCCGCAAGGCGTCCAGCCGGGCGGTCCGCGAGGCCGACCTGCGCGAGTCGCTGGAGTTCGCCCGGCGGCACCTGGCGCCGGCCGGGACGCCCGCCCCTACGCCGGTGTGAGGCTCGCGGCCCTCTTCCGGGCCCGGTGCGCCGCGACGTGGGAGCGGGTGGCGCAGCGCTCGGAGCAGAAGCGGCGGCAGTTGTTGGACGACGTGTCGAGGTAGACGTTCCCGCAGCGCTCGTCGGCGCAGATGCCGAACCGCGCGCTGCCGAACTCGCACAGCCACACCGACAGGCCCCAGACGGCGCCCGCCAGATATTCCGCGCTGACCGACGCTCCGCGGCTGGTCACGTGCATGTGCCAGTCGCTGGCGTCGTGCCCGGAGATGCGCGGCTGGACCGGGAAGGCGGCGAGCAGAGAGTTCAGCTCGGTGACCGCGTCGCCGTCGCGGCCGGCGGTGCCGTGCTCGAAGACCTCGCGCAGCCGGCGTTGCGCACGGCGGAAGACGGCCACGTCCTTCTCGGCCGCCTCCTGCGCCATCCAGGCGTGGTCGTCGCCGAACAGCGCCCGGAGCCCGGCGAGGTCGTCCAGACGGGCGTTGACCAGATCAACGGCGGTCCGGGCGTACGCATCGAAGTCCACCCGACAAAGGTAGCCGCAGCCGTGCGCCGACGGCACGGGGCGCTACGCTCGGCGCATGCTCCGATCCGTCTTTCTCGCGGCCGCCGCATCGTCGAAGTTGGAGCGGCTGGTCGAGTCAGCGCCCGTCAGCAAGGGCATCGTGCGCCGGTTCGTCGCGGGCAGCGGGATCGACGACGCATTGAGCGCGACCCGGGCCCTGGCCGACGACGGGCTGGGCATCAGCCTCGACTACCTGGGCGAGGACACGCTGACCGCCGAGCAGGCGCTGGCGACCAAGGAGCAGTACGTCACGCTGCTGAGCCGGCTCTCCGGTGCCGGGCTGACGCCGGCCGCCGAGGTCAGCGTGAAGCTGTCGGCACTGGGGCAGAAGGTCGACGACCGGATGGCGTACGACTACGCCCAGCAGATCTGTGTGGCGGCGTCGGCAGCGGGCACCACCGTGACGCTCGACATGGAGGACCACACCACCACCGACTCGACCCTGGAGATCCTGGCCGAGCTGCGCAAGGACCACCCGTCGACCGGTGCGGTGCTGCAGGCGTACCTGCGGCGGACCGAGGGCGACTGCCGCGAGCTGGCCAACGCCGGGTCGCGGGTGCGGCTGTGCAAGGGGGCGTACGCGGAGCCCGAGTCGGTCGCGTACCAGTCGGCGCTGGACGTGGACAAGTCGTACGTGCGCTGCCTGAACATCCTGATGTCCGGCGAGGGCTACCCGATGGTGGCCACCCACGATCCGCGGCTGATCGCGATCGCGGAGGACCGGGCGCGCTGGTTCGACCGCGACCCGTCGGAGTACGAGTTCCAGATGCTCTACGGCGTCCGCCCCGAGGAGCAGGCCCGGCTGGCCGGAAACGGTCACTCGGTGCGGGTCTACGTCCCGTTCGGCGACCAGTGGTACGGCTATCTGATGCGCCGGCTCGCCGAGCGCCCGGCCAACCTGGCCTTCTTCGGCCGCGCCCTGGCCTCGCGTAAGTAATCATTTCGGGCGAAAAGACCCACGGGGCGGCGCGTCGCCTTGACTTTTTGTAGCGTTTTCACGGAACGCAACGCCATGGTCACAGAAGCATCGATACCGTACTGGTGACACGCGCGTCTGACCGCTTCGGCACATGGCCAACTGGCCACCTCTCCGGCCGAGCGGCGGGCGCCGGCGAGAGGATCGGTGCGAGGAGATGACGGGTCCAGCCCAGTCCGAGGAACGACTGTCCGAGGTGCGGTTCCTCACCGTGGCCGAGGTGGCCGCGCTCATGCGGGTCTCCAAGATGACGGTCTACCGCCTGGTGCACGGGGGAGACCTGACCGCGGTGCGGGTCGGGCGCTCGTTCCGGGTGCCGGAGCACGCCGTGCACGAGTATCTGCGGGGAGCGTTCAGCCAGACCGCCTGAGGGAAGGCGCAGCGCAGGCGCGGGGGCCGTGTTGGTCCCGGCGTGGCAGGACCGCTACGCTGGTGCGGTTGGTTCCCGGGTTCGCGCGCGCCTTCGCGCGGGCTCCCGGGGCACCGTCCAGTTTCGGATCAGGCCGCTCCGGTCCGACTTCACATGGTTTTCGAGAGGCATTACGTATGGGCTCCGTGGTCAAGAAGCGCCGCAAGCGTATGGCGAAGAAGAAGCACCGCAAGCTGCTGCGCAAGACCCGCGTCCAGCGTCGCCGTCTCGGCAAGTGATGACCGGCCGGGCACGCACGCCCGGCCGTGACCCACTTGCCAGTCCCCGCACCGCCGTCCGCAAGAAGGGGTGACGATGACCCCTCGCGTGGTTGTGGTCACCGGAGTCAGCCGCTTCCTCGGCGCCCGTGTGGCAGCGCGTCTGGCTGCCCATCCCGGCGTCGAGCGCGTCATCGGCCTGGATCCGGTCACCCCGCCGCCCGGTCTCGCGGCGATGCTCCGTGACGTCGAGCTGATCCGGGCCGATGCCCGGGCCGCCTCCGGCGCGATCGCCGAGCTGGGCGCCGAGGCGGTGGTGCATCTCGCGGTCACCAGCGCGCCCGACCCGCAGCACGGCGGCCGCGCGGC
>NZ_JBFAZH010000257.1:0-8029 GCF_040681735.1 Actinoplanes sp. NPDC051633
GCGACCGGTCCGGCCCGGCCGGCTGAGCCGGTGCTGCCTGCGCGGCCGGCGCCGGCAGGGCGATGAGCAGCAACAGACCGGCGACCAGGCCGGCGGCTGTTCGGCGAGTTCGTGTCATCTTCCGTTGTCTCCCCCGTGTTGTGCCTGGCAGGTCAAGGCCTAAGGGTCTTCGTGACCGCGCCCCGACACATCAACCGATCATCCTTTATCGAGTCGTACCCCCGGCATCCCGGCCGGAGTGCGAGGTGTGTGAGCTTATTCATGATCACCGACCGTGCGGTAGCCGAGTGATGAGCCCGCGCCGGAAAGTGCGGTGCGATCTGACCGTATCGAGCGGATTGAGGGGCTACCGCGGGCGCAGACCCGCCGACAGAATGGACGCGTCCCGCACTCCGCCCGGTCCGGAGTGCGCGATCACGGGGGCGACATCCCGCTCATGCGGGCCGGCGCCACACACCATCAACGCCAGCTCGTCCACGGGAGGTCGACATGTCCGACACGGCACGCACCCCGTTCTCCGACCCCAACGACTTACCGGCGCCCGGCGATGCGCCGCCGCGTCTGAGCCGCCGGCTCGTCCTCGGCGCCGCGGCCGCCGCCGGCGCGGCACCACTGGTCGCACCGGGTTCCGCGGCCGGCCACGCCGCGGTCTCCGCCGCCGCCCACGCCCCGGCGAAAGCCGCCGCGCCGACGCCGCCCGGTCCCCCGCAGCTGATCGATCCGGCCTTCGAGCTCAGCCCGCCGGAAAGGCCTCTCGCGCCCTGGGAGCGGCGGCCTCTGCCCGGCGCCGACGCGCGCCGGCTGGCACCGAAGGCCGCCTCCCGCCCGGACGACAGCGCGGCCCCCAGCAGCCGCCTGGCCGCGTCGAGCCTCCCGTTCACCTTCGCCGTGCACGACTTCCCGGTCCGAGAGGTGCCGCTGGAGCTCTGGCCGTATTACCGCACGAGGGCGGTGCCGGTGACGGACACGGGGACGCACGACTCCGCGGGTGTGCGGATGTCCCTGCGCAACGGCCGGCTCTATAACCACCCGGTGGCCCAGGCGCAATATGGCCTGGCGCTGCTGGAGAGCTACCGGATCACCGGCAACACGGTGTTCCTGGACCGCGCGCGTCAACACGGGCAGCGGTTGTGGGACACGCGGGTGGTGCGGTCGAACGCGTGGTTCTACCCGTACCCCTTCTCATTCCAGCTGCACGGCACCGCGGAGGTCTACAACCCGCCGTGGTATTCGATGATGGCGCAGGGGCAGGTGCTGAGCTTCTTCACGCGGCTCCAGGCGGTCACCGGCAACGCCAACTGGGCCACCGCGGCGCACAACACGTTCAACTCATTCAAGCTCGGGCCCGCGGTGCGCCAGCCGTGGGGGGTCTACGTGGTGGGTGGCCGCCTGGTCCTGGAGGAGTATCCCGACCCCACTCGGATCCACGGCGACGTCACCTACAACGGGCACAACTTCGCCGCGTACGGGTTGCACGACTACTGGTCGTGGACCAAGAACGCGGACGCCCTGCTCCTGCTGCAGGGGGCGATGACCACCACCCGGGACTGGAGCGGCAGCTACCGGATCTCCGGCTTCCGCAGCAAGTACTGCCTCACCCACGCCACCGACTCGGGCCACTACCACGACATCCACATCGACCAGTTCGCGCACCTGTACGCGATCACCGGCGACGCCGTCTTCGCCCGCACCATCGACACCTACTACAACGACTCCCCACCGAGCGCAGTCGCCGGCACGGTGCGGCTGGCCGCCGGCGGGCACACCGGCTGCAAGTTCGACAGCAAGGGCCGCGTCACGAGCACGAAGCTGCTGAGGCTGAACTCGCCCAGCAGCGCGCCGTCCACCTACCGGGAGAAGATCTGGAGCCAGCCCGGTCTCTGGTACAGCATCAGCGCCGGTGGGCTGTCCGGCTACAAGGTGCAGGAGAAGCCGCCGACCCGCTATCAGCTCGGCCGGTTCGCCGGCGTCAGCTATCTGGTGAACCGGTCCGCGAGAATCGCGTACAACGCGCCGAAGGCGTACGTGGTCGACGCGGCCGGCAGCTCGACCTCCGAGGTCACCACGTACCGGGCCGGCGACACGGTGTTGATCGACTCGCGTGCGGCGCTCAACGCCAGCCAGCACGTGCGGCTGGCCGACGGCCCGTACGTGGGAAAGTGGCTCCCCTTGCCGGCGATCACCTTCAGCTGATCTTCCCTATCCATCGCCCCGGCGGCGCACCATCTCGGTGATCCAGATGGGGGCGAAAGGAGACGTGCAGTCCGGCGGGGTCGGATAGTCCTTGAGCACTTGGAGGCGCTCACCGATGTCCATCGCCCGGGCACGGTGCTCGGGGTGCTCGATCCCGATCTGCGCGAGGCAGTGGTTCATCGCCCATTGCAGGCGGTCCGGCGCGTCCTTCATCTCCGCCTCGATGACCTCGAGCAGGCCGGAGAGGTCCAGTCCGTCGGGCTTCTTCGCGACCCGGTCGGTGGTCAACGCCCAGCCGGCGCTTGCGACCACCGGATCCGGATCGGCGAACCAGGCCGTACGCAGCTCTTCGCAGTGCGGGTTCTTCTTGGCCGCGTAGCCGACCAGCCAGTCCTGCACCTTCGGAGTGCGCGCCTCGCGCAGCATCTTGTCCAGCTCATCGCGCTCGAACGCCTTCGGGCGGCAGATCAGGATCGCCAGCAGTCTCGCCGCGGAGTCACCGGTCTTCCACAGCCGGCGCGCGAGATCCTGCTGGGTCTTCAGCTCCTTGGCGAGGGCGCGCAGTTTGCCAAGGTTCACGCCGTGATCGTCGCCGTGCTTCTCGTTCACCTCGCGCGTCCGGGGATCCTCGAGCACGGCCAGTCGGGCCATCACCTCGGCCACCGTCGTCTCGGACACTCAGCCTCCTCTCCGTCGCGGAAGGCCCCAGCCTACGAGGCGTTTCCCGCTGCTCCGCTCTCAGTCGTCGGAGAGCTCGCCGGCCACGACCAGATCCTGCAGCTGTTTGCCCAGCCCGGCCGGGACTCGGACGCGGCCACCGGCGTCCGAGATCGCCTGCGGACAGGTCGCGTCACCCAGCACCACCGTGGCGCTGCTGTCCGCGGTCTTTCCGTCACCGTCGCCGATCAGGATCCCGACCGAACCGGGCGCCTGCAACGTGCACTCCTCGCCCGCGGTCACCGGATCGTCCAACTCGCCGAGGGCGGCCATGATCTGGTTGAGCGTCTTGGTGTCCGTCGCGACCCGCATGCCGTTGCTCGGCGGCACGTCGCTGACGGCGTAGTTGATGCGGTCGGGCAGCTTCAGGCGGCCGGAGGGCGGAGCGGACGGACCGGCCGGCCAGGTGACTCGCTCGAGCAGACGCTCGCGACCCTGCTCGTTCCCGGAAAGAAAAACCGTCGTCGCGTTCGACTCTTCGTTGAAGGCGCGGTAGGTCCACGCCGACGTGCGCATCCGAAGGTCGAGCTCCTGGACCACGAGCAGATTCCCGTCCTTGGCCACCAGCCGTTCCGGACTGGCGGCGGGCCGGCCG
Source organism: Actinoplanes sp. NPDC051633 (assembly GCF_040681735.1). Taxonomy (NCBI): domain Bacteria; kingdom Bacillati; phylum Actinomycetota; class Actinomycetes; order Micromonosporales; family Micromonosporaceae; genus Actinoplanes; species Actinoplanes sp. NPDC051633. The sequence continues at coordinate 3,506 of NZ_JBFAZH010000257.1, forward strand.
ACGCCCTCGTCCACGACCGCCATCCAGTCCTTGGCGTCCGACTGGCACGGAGGCAACTTCATCCGTGGCGGAGTGTCCGATCTCGACGACGGCCCGGGGAGCGATGATGCTCGTGGGTCCGGGATCGGAGACCCGGCTTCCCACTTCGCGGCGAGGTAGACGGTGCGTGGTTCGGCGGTGCAGGGGTTGAAGGTGGGGAGTCTGCTGGTACGCCAGCCCTCGGGGACCTCGACCGACAGGCCGCCGAAGCGGACCGTGGCGGGATCCGCCCCGTCCGGGGGCGCCAAGGCGAGGGGCACAGCGACAACGGCCGCCACCGCGGCAGCGGCCGAGCCGCCCGCCATCCAGGCACGGCGGCGGCGCACACTGCGCCGTCCCAGCTCGACCATCCGGGCGGCCGGGTCGGTCTCGGCCGGCGTCACGGAAGCCGCCGCGCGTTCGAGGAGCTCACTGGCTTCGGTGGAATTCACGACGTCTCCTTGGAAGATTCGATTGAGAGGTCGCCGACGCGCAGCGCCGCGAGGGCGCGGGAGGTACGGCTCTTGACCGTTCCCACCGCAACACCGAGGGTCTGGGCGACCTCGGCCTCGGAGGCGTCAGCCCAGAACCGCAACACGAGAACCACCCGCTGATCGACGGGCAGGCGGCGCAGGCCGGCCAGGACCTGCACGCTGAGATCCGACTCGTCCGCGAAGCCGCGACCCGGCGCGTCCGGCAGCTCGTCGGTCGGGACCTCGCCGAGCCAGCGCCGGCGCCGGGCCCGCATGGCGGTCCGAACCATCACCTGCCGGACGTACGCCTCCGGCCGGCCGTCGGGCACACCGAGCCGATGCCACGACCGGTAGGCGGCGATCAGCCCTTCCTGGGCAAGATCTTCCCCCAGCCGGGTATCGCCGGCGAGCAGCGCCCCGAAGCGAACGATCGCGCGGTACCGACTGGCGACGAAGTCCTCGTAGCCGGCGGGTTCCCCACTGCGAAACAAGCCCATACCTAAGTAAGGGCCCTGGACCGGCCGGATGGTTCCAGCCGCCCAACTCCGGTAGTTGCTGCCGACCGAGCGATAGGTCCTTTGACCTGCGCAAAGGCACCGCGCCGTGTATGCCGTAGGCGAAGCGGAACGGCCCAGGTACCCTGTGACCGCGGGCTGCTAGCTCAATGGCAGAGCTGAGGACTTTTAATCTGGGCATCGATTCGAAACTCTATTGGAGTCCGGCCCGTGAGCTGCTTAAACTTCAATTTAAAGTTCCACCGTGGACGTGGGTTGCTCCAAAACTGCTCCATTGTCGTCGGACGTTTGCCGCACGCTTAGGACCCATCCGGATTTGGTTACACGAGCGCTCGAGTGGACGACTTCGGTGTGCACCAATGGCACGGCGGACTAGTGTGTGTTCGCTGGCGGTTGGAGTTGGGCTGGCGCGCCAGTTGAAGCCGGGTTCCACCCAGCGATGCCGTTTGTAGGGCAGCCGGATCGAACGTCGGTGGCCGGCCGCCGTTGTGTCCCTTGCGCAGCCGGCCTGACGGTCTGGTCTCTGGGCTGTGGGATCGTCGTGGTGACGCGCTTGCTCTATAGCACCCGGCGGTCTAAAGCGCCCCGCTGCTCCCAATCCGCTCCCTTAACGCACGCTCCCGAGGCGGGCACGAGCGCCTTCATCGTGCATGTCTCGGCCCCGTCTCACATCACCCACGGCATGCCCGCCAGCGGGCCTGGGGTCAAGGGTCGCGTCGCCGAGGCCGGGTCTGTATAGCTTGATCCATGCCTCAACGTCGACCGGCCGCCAGACCTTGCCCTGCACCAGTTCGTCGTAGGACGCCGGCCAGTCGGCGCGGCGAGTGAGCTGATAGACCCGCTGTCGACTGATGCCGCCAAGTCGCTGTCTGATCTCGGCTGCACCCATGATGATCCGATACCTGTGACTTGCTTACAGGAGACACTAGGGTGTTGCGAATGTGTCGGACGTCCGACCGGCATGGCCTGGGCGACGCGACGCAGCTGCCCGCGCCGAGAGTCTTCGGCATAGTCGGGGGTCATGTGTACGTCGTCGACGTCCAAGACCGCTCCGGTGGCTGGAAGAAGTCCAGAACCTCACGATCGAGATGCCAGCGTGCGGTCGCGGCGGAGGACCTAAACCCGCTCCCCGCCGGTGACACCACTGCCGCGGCCACTCAGGGGCGCTGCAGTTCCGTTCAACCTCTCCGGCGTGCCTTACCACCGCGGCCGCGTGTAGCGGGTCTCCTGCCAGTACTCACACAACCATCTGCGCTCTTGCAGGGAGTACACCCGCACCACCTGCACAGAATCGTCGCCCAGATCCGGCCATGTGCAACTGGACATGACCACCCCGAGCGTGCCGTGAAACCGGGCACGTACCTCACTGACCTCGAGCTTCAGCACCGGGCCGGCGGCAATCTCCTCAACGAGATCGCTGATGCCCTGCGCCGGTAGCCGGCCGTCCCACGGCCGCCGCAGGAACCCGGACCGGACCGCCGCCCGCAGGGTCGCCTCCCAGCCAAGCGGTGCGCCCTGCGCCGCGGCGACGGCACGATCGGCGGCAACGAGCGAGGCGATGGACACGGTCAACCTCCTGCGGGACGGATCGGTCGTGACGACAGGTGCTACGGGTACGAGCGGCCGTACCACTGGAACGACGGGCACTAAGGAATGGTCAAGCGTGCGCCGACACGCAGCTGGCCCGGATCGGCCAGCTTGTTGGCGTCGGCGATAGCCGGCCACCTGTCACTGTCGCCGTACATCATTAGCGCGATGCCCCACAGGGTGTCCCCCTTGACGACGGTGTACTCCCGGACCGGTGGTGCGGCCGCCTCCTCGTTGGGTGGCAGCTCAGGCATCTGCTGAAGCAGCCAGCCGATGACCTGCATGCCCGGGGAGGACAACTCCCCGCCGCTGATCTTTCCGGAAACAGGGAAAGGCCCGAAGTTGGTCGCCTGACCCGACATCTCGACGTCCTCAGGCGACCACGCGCCGACGATCTTCATGTTACAGATGACCAGCATCCCGATCGGCAGCCAGGGCAACGCCCCCGCCGTGCCCAACCGGGTAATTCCGCCGCGGCTGATGCCGGGCACCATCCACGTGGTATCGGTCAGCAGCGGCCAGAACCACCACGGCCGGTCGATGCGTACGACACGGGCATTGAAAGTGACCGTGGTGTCCGTGTTCGTCGTTGACGCAGCGACCGGCGCGGCCCGCAACAGGCGGGTTTTCGCCAGCATCCGGTCACCCAAGGACAACCGGGCGAGATCGCCAGGGGCCGCGCGGCGCAGCAGGATACGCCCGTCCGCCACCCGGGGCGCGCCGGTAGCCGGCACCGCAGGTGGAGGAGGTGCCGGGCGGGCCGGCCGCACGCCCCGGATCAGCGACGCCGGGATGCCTCGTTGCAGTAGCGCGGCACGGCGGATCACCTCGGTCACCGGCAGGTCGGGCACCGCCGTGGCCGGCAGCTCGACTGCCGTGGCGACTTGCTGTGGGCTCGGCGGCAACTGCCACTGCAGTGTCTGCGGTGCCGGCGCTCTGGCGGAGCCTGCGATGGTGAAGGTGCGCCGCTGCCACCCGGCGGTACTGCCCAGGTCGTACCAGTCCACCGGCTGGGCGCCGGCCGGGCGGAACTCCCGGATCTGGCCGGTCACCGACGCCAGACCGGCATTCTCCCACTGCCGTCCCGCTTGTGCCTTGAGAGCGCCGAACGCGGCGATCCGCTCCTGCCGGGTGGTGTCGCTCATGCCGGACGGCAGATACGGTTCGGCCGCGTTGACGATCCGGAAGAAGTAGCAGGTGTCAACGTCGACGTCGGAGAACACGACGTCCTGATCGGTCAGCACGGCCGGCGTCGCATTGACCAGATCGGAGAACCGTTCGATCGCCATCTGCGGGGAGACGCCGAGCTGAGGCTGTCCGGGGATCATGAAGTCGGCGTCGGACAGGGCGACGCCGAACCGGTCGAACCGGAACACCACCGACGCACCTGCAGGCGTGCCGAGCTCCGTCAGGATCCAGTCCCTGACCGGCTGGAGCAGCGATTGGGTCAGCAGACCCATGAGTCGTCCTCCCGTCTACCACCGGCCCGCCCCGGGCCCGCAGCAGGGTTGCTACTGCCGGGGGCCGGCTGTGGGCGTCCCTGTCACCCTCGGCTCAGGGCTGCATGAATTCCGACGAGGCGTGCGCTGGGCAGGCTGGGAGAATTTCCGATACGGTTCCGACCCACTGGATGCCCGGACACCGCAGCCACTCGCCGGTGTTGTCGGTATCCCAGTCGTACTCGTCCTTGCGGTGCTCGCCCTTGCCCTTGAGCGAGAATGGCCCCCAGCCGATCGACGCGCCCGCGGCAGTGCCGGACGTCTGCTGCTCCCAGTCTGTCTGCCAGTTGTCCCACTTGATCGAGACGTCCTTGGTCAGGATCAGACTGGTCACCATGGAGGGCAGGAACACCTCCTGGCCAGCGGCGGGTAACTCCTGGCCCATCTTGCCGGTCGAGATGCAGTGGGCCGGGTAGTCGCCGAACAGGAACC
>NZ_JBFAZH010000258.1:0-8027 GCF_040681735.1 Actinoplanes sp. NPDC051633
TAAGATGATCCCCATCCAGACGAGGCCGCTGATGATACTATTTCTGCGCTAAATTATAAAACGCTTTTTTCTCAGCGTCATAAAAATCCACTAATGTATCGTCGAAATCAAATAATATATTTTTGAATTTCATATTCAAATCTCCTATTTATTAACAATCTTTTTTTACTAAAATAGTAACAAATAAAATGGCACAAAAAAAGACCAGAGCATTCGCTCTGGCCAATAATTAATCGTGTATTAGAAACCGAAGATTTTACCTAATACGCTAACGCCACTTTCTACGATGTCAACGATACTAGTTCCTAATTTAGTCCAATCTTGATCTTGTGCTGCTTTTACTGTATTTGCAATAGCTTCTGCTAATTTTGACATGTTTATCTCTCCCTAATTAATTATTTAAATTTTAAAGTTTTAGCCCGCCGAAGGTGACGCCGTGCGCGAACATCGCACTGCCCTCGGTGAACGGCTCGACCAGGCGGTCGGAGACGATCATCGCGCCGAGCGGGACGTAGCCGGAGGTCATGCCCTTGGCACAGGTGATGATGTCGGGCTGGTAGCCGTACCGCACGGAGCCGAAGTACTCGCCGAGCCGGCCGAAGGCGCAGATCACCTCGTCGGAGACCAGCAGCACGTCGTAGCGGTCGCAGATCTCGCGTACCCGCTGGAAGTAACCCGGCGGCGGTGGGAAACAGCCGCCGCTGTTCTGCACCGGCTCGAGGTAGACGCAGGCGACCGTGTCCGGGCCCTCGAACTCGATCGCCTCGGCGATCCGGTCGGCCGCCCAGATGCCGAACTCCTCCAAGGTCTGCGACTCGTCCGGGCGGCGGTAGTAGTTGGTGTTGGGCACCCGGGTGGTCGACGGGATCAGCGGCTCGAACTGCTGCTTGATGGACGGCAGCCCGGTGATCGACAGAGCGCCCATCGTGGTGCCGTGGTAGGCGACCTGCCGCGAGATCGCCTTGGTCTTCATCGGCTTGCCGGTCTGCTTGAAGTAGCTGCGAGCGAGCTTCCAGGCACTCTCCACTGCCTCCGAGCCGCCGGTGGTGAAGAAGACCCGGTTGAGGTCGCCGGGGGCGAGCGCGGCGAGCCGCTCGGAGAGTTCGAGCGCGGTGGGGTGGGCGTAGGACCAGAGCGGGAAGTACGCGAGCTCGGCGGCCTGCTTGGCGGCCGCCTCGGCCAGCTCGGTGCGTCCGTGACCGGTCTGCACGACGAACAGGCCGGAGAGCCCGTCCAGGTAGCGTTTGCCGTTCTGATCCCACACGTACGGGCCGGAGCCGCGCACGATGACCGGTGACTCGCCGGCGGACAGCCGGGTGAAGTGCGGCCAGAGGTGGTCCTGCGTCATCTCGTTCCCCACGCGTACGTCTGTTTGGCCAGCTTCAGGTACATGAACGTCTCGGTCTGGGCGACACCCTCGACCCCCCGGACCTTCTCGTTGAGCAGGTCCAGCAGGTGCTCGTCGTCGGTGCAGACCAGCTCCACGAGGAGGTCGTAGCCGCCGGCGCAGATCACGACGTAGTCCACCTCGGGGATCTTCGCCAGCTGGTCCGCCACCACCCGCAGGTCACCGATGACCTTGACCCCGACCATGGCCTGCCGGGCGAAGCCGAGCGTCAGCGGGTCGGTGACCGCGACGATCTGCATCAGCCCGCCGTCGAGGAGCCGTTGGACGCGTTGGCGAACCGCGGCCTCGGACAGCCCGATGGTCTTGGCCAGCGCGGCGTACGACATCCGCCCGTCGCGCTGCAGGTGCTCGATGATCTGTTTGTTGATGTCGTCCAGTGCCAGGTCCGTCACGCGGCGATTGTCCTCGTGCCGCACAGCCCTGGCAATGGAATCAGTGGTCGGGTTGCTGTCACTCAATTGAATCCGTTGCGCCGCTGCATGTACATACGTTTATCGCAGCTTTCCCTGCTCTTGACAAGTGTTTCCGTGGCCACAACGCTTCCGTAACACGGTTTCAGTGACGGCGGCGGATGAGAGTCAACGTGCGAATCCTTCTGATCGGCGCCGGCGGCGTGGGCTCGGCGGCGGCCGGCATCGCGGCCCGGCGCGACTTCTTCGACACCTTCGTGATCGCCGACTACGACCTGGCCAAGGCCGAGGCGGCCGTGCCCGATGACCGATTCCGATCCGCGCGCGTGGACGCCTCGTCCGCCGGGGCGGTAGCCGCGCTGTGCCGGGAGCACGCCATCACGCACGTGCTCAACGCGGTGGATCCCCGGTTCGTCATGCCGATCTTCGAGGGTGCCCTGGCGGCCGGAGCCGACTACCTGGACATGGCGATGTCGCTGTCCGTGCCGGGCGGCGTCCGGCTCGGCGATCTGCAGTTCGAGGCCGCGGACGACTGGGCGGCTAAGGGCCGGCTGGCGCTGGTCGGCATGGGCGTGGAGCCGGGACTGTCCGATGTGTTCGCCCGGTACGCCGCCGACCACCTGTTCTCGCGCATCGACGAGGTCGGCATCCGCGACGGCGGCAACCTGGTGGTCGAGGGTTACGACTTCGCGCCGTCGTTCTCGGTGTGGACGACGATCGAGGAGTGCCTGAACCCGCCGGTGATCTACGAGAAGGACCGCGGCTGGTACACCACCGAGCCGCTGAGCGAGCCGGAGACGTTCGACTTCCCGGGCGGCATCGGCCCGGTCGAGTGCGTGCACGTGGAGCACGAGGAGGTGCTGCTCATCCCGCGCTGGGTGGACGCGCGCAAGGTCACCTTCAAGTACGGGCTGGGCAAGGAGTTCATCGACGTCCTGAAGACGCTGCAGAAGCTCGGCCTGCACCGCACCCAGCCGGTGCTGGTGAACGGCGTGCCGGTGTCGCCTCGCGACGTGGTGGCCGCGTGCCTGCCCGACCCGGCCACGCTGGGCAGCCGGATGACCGGCACGACCTGCGCCGGGACGCTGGTCACCGGCCTCGGCAAGGACGGCGCGCCACGATCGGTGTACCTCTACCACCTGGTCGGCAACGAGTGGTCGATGCGGGAGTACGGCTCGCAGGCCGTGGTGTGGCAGACCGCGGTGAACCCGGTGATCGCCTTGGAACTGCTCGCCGCGGGCACCTGGTCGGGCGTCGGCGTGCTGGGGCCCGAGGCGTTCGACGCCGAGCCGTTCCTCGCCAAGCTGGTCGAGTACGGCACGCCGTGGGCGCTACGGGAGCAGTAGCGAGTTCCGGACGATGTCGAGTCCGCGCCGCAGGTCGTCGTCGGAGATGACCAGCGGCGGCAGGAACCGCAGCACGTTGCCGTAGGTGCCGCAGGTGAGCACCAGCAGGCCGGCCTCGTGGCAGCGGGCCGCCACGGCCGCCGCCCGCGCGGCGTCGGCCAGCTCGACCGCGATCATGGCGCCGCGTCCGCGCACCTCGTGGACGCTCTCGATGCCCTGCAGGCCGGGGACGAGGATCCCTTCGATTCCTCGCGCGGCGGCGGCGAGGTCGAGCTCCCGCATCGTCTCGATGGCCGCCAGGGCGGCCGCGCACGCAACCGGGTTCCCCCCGTACGTGCCGCCGAGCCCGCCGGCGTGCACCGCGTCCATCAGCTCGGCGCGACCGACGACCCCGGCGATCGGCAGGCCGCCGCCCATCCCCTTCGCGGTGGTCACCAGGTCGGGTTCGATCCCTTCGTGTGCCGAGGCGAACCAGTCGCCGGTCCGGCAGAAGCCGGTCTGGATCTCGTCGGCGATGAACACCGCCCCGGCCGTGCGCGCCCACTGCGCCAGGGCCGGCAGGAAGCCCGGCGCCGGCACCACGAAGCCGCCCTCGCCCTGGATCGGCTCGATCAGCACCGCCGCCACGTTGCCGCTGCCGACCTGCTTCTCGATCACATCGACGGCCCGCGCCGCCGCCTCGGGCCCGGAAAGCCCGTCGCGCAGCGGGTAGGACATCGGCGCCCGGTAGATCTCCGGCGCGAACGGCCCGAACCCGTGCTTGTACGGCATTACCTTGGCGGTCAGCGCCATCGTGAGGTTGGTCCGCCCGTGGTACGCGTGGTCGAACACCACGACTGCCTGCCGACCGGTCGCGTGCCGGGCGATCTTCACGGCGTTCTCCACCGCCTCGGCGCCGGAGTTGAACAGCGCCGCCCGCTTCTCGAAGGTTCCCGGCGTCAGGTCGATCAACTGCTCGCACACCGACACGTACGACTCGTAGGGCGCGACCATGAAGCAGGTGTGGGTGAACCGCTCGGCCTGCGCGCGCACCGCCTCGACGACGCGCGGCGCCGCGTTGCCGACCGAGGTGACCGCGATGCCGGACGCGAAGTCGATCCACTCCCGTCCGTCGACGTCGGTCAGGCGGGCGCCGGCCGCGGTGTCCACGTAGGACGAGAGCACCGAGCTGACCCCGCGGGCCACGGCCGTCGCACGCCGCTTGTGCAGTTCCTCCGACGATGCCACTTGTCACTCCCCCACGTGGTGCATGACGTGCTTGACGCGGGTGTAGTCCTCCAGCCCGTACACCGACAGGTCCTTGCCGTGCCCGGAGTGCTTGAAGCCGCCGTGCGGCATCTCGGCGACCAGCGGGATGTGGCAGTTCACCCAGACGCAGCCGAAGTCGAGCCGCCGGGTCATCCGCATCGCCCGGCCGTGGTCGCGGGTCCACACCGAGGAGGCCAGACCGTACTCGACGCCGTTCGCCCAGCGCACCGCCTCGTCCTCGTCGGTGAACCGCTGCACGGTGATGACCGGGCCGAACACCTCGTCCTGGATGATCTCGTCGGCCTGGCGCAGCCCGGACACCACGGTGGGGCTGTAGAAGTAGCCGCGCTCGCCCTGGCGCCCGCCGCCCGCGTTGACCGTGGCGTGGTCGGGCAGCCGGTCCACGAAGCCGGTCACCCGCTCGAGTTGCCGGGCGTTGTTGAGCGGCCCGTACAGCACGTCGGAGTCGTCGGGCGCGCCGGTCCGCGTACCCTTCGCCTGCTCGGTCAGGGCGGCGACGAAGTCGTCGTGCACCCCCGGCCCGGCCAGCACCCGCGTCGCGGCCGTGCAGTCCTGGCCCGCGTTGAAGTAGCCCGCCTCGGCGATGGCGGCGGAGGCCGCCTCGACGTCGGCGTCGTCGAAGACCACCACCGGCGCCTTCCCGCCGAGCTCGAGGTGGGTGCGCTTGAGGTCGGCGGCGGCCCCGGCCGCGACCTCCATGCCGGCCCGCACCGAGCCGGTGATGGAGACCATCTGCGGGGTGGGGTGGGCGACCAGCGCGCGGCCGGTATCGCGATCGCCGCAGACCACGTTGAGTACGCCCGCGGGGAAGAACTCGGCGGCGATCTCGGCCAGCCGGATCGACGTCACCGGCGTGGTGTCGGAGGGCTTGAGCACCACGGTGTTGCCGGCCGCCAGAGCGGGCGCGATCTTCCACACCGCCATCATCAGCGGGTAGTTCCACGGCGTGACCTGCGCGCACACGCCGACCGGCTCACGCCGCACGTAGCTCTCGTAGCCGGCCAGATACTGCCCCGCGGAGCGGCCCTCGAGCAGCCGGGCCGCACCGGCGAAGAACCGGATCTGGTCGATCGCCGGCGGCAGCTCCTCGCTGGCGGTCAGCCCGAGCGGCTTGCCGGTGTTCTGCGACTCGGCGGCGACCAGCTCGTCGGCGCGGGCCTCGATTGCGTCGGCGAAGCGCAGCATCGCCCGCTGCCGGTCGGCCGGCGTGGCGTTGCGCCAACCGTCGAAGGCGTCGGCGGCCGCCCGGAACGCGCGATCCACATCGGCCGGCCCGGACACCGGCGCCGAGGCGAACACCTCGCCGGTCACCGGGTCGATCAGATCCTCGTACCGGCCGTCGGCGGGCTCGGCGGACTCTCCGGCGATGACGTTCTTCAGCACGGTTTTCGCGGTCATGGCGACATCTTTTCACCGCATCCGCAGCTGACAAGACCTTGGACCCATCAATTCCGTATCTCGCGTGTCCTCTTGCACATGGCAATCGTTTCCAACAAGATGGCGGAGGTCCGCAGGACATCCCAAACCGGAAGGAACCACAATGTCGCTCACCGTCTCCCCCGACCTCCTCGCCGCCGCCGAGCGTGGCGAGGTCTCCGACGCCGAGTTCGTCGACTGCGTCCGCACCTCGCTGCCGTACGCCTGGGAGGTGATCAACTCCGTGATGACCGACCTCCGGACCACCGGCGGGGATTTCGCCGATCACGAGGTGCCGCCGCCGTCCGATGTGGAGCGCGGACAGCTGCTGCGGGCGCTCGCCAGCGATGCCATCCGGGGCGGCCTGGAGCGGCACTTCGGGGCGAAGCTCGCCTTCCAGAACTGCCACCGGGTCGCGGCGTTCTCGCACCGAGCGGTCGGCGAGGACCGCTACCGGGCGTTCGTCTCGCCGCGCGGCCAGCTGCTGAACCAGTCGCCGGAGCTCCGCAACTGCTGAGGCTCCCGGTGTGAGGCCGCCGGTTCGAGGGCCGCCGGGCGGGTGGTGTCGGCCACCCGCCCGGTACGTTCTCGGGGTGGAAGACGAACTCATCGACCAGGTGGACGAGCAGGACCGGGTGGTGGGCCAGGTTCGCCGCGGCGAGTCCTACGCCCGCCGGCTGCGGCACCGCTGTTCGTTCATCCTGGTCCGCAACGCCGTAGGCAAGATCTTCGTGCACCGCCGCACCGAGACCAAGCAGGTCTTTCCCGGTGCGCACGACATGTGGGTCGGCGGCGTGGTCGGCGCGGGCGAGAGCTACGACGAGGCGGCGTTGCGCGAGGCGCGGGAGGAGCTCGGCGTGCCCGACCTGCCCCAGCCCGAGTTCCTCTTCAAGTTCCTCTACGAGACCCCCGAGCACGCCTGGTGGTCGGCGGCCTACCGGGTCACCTGGGACGGCCCGGTGCACCCGCAGGCCGAGGAGGTCGCGTGGCACACCTTCCTCACCGAGGACGAGATCGGCGAGCGCCTGGCCGCCGGCGACTGGGCGTGGGTCCCCGACGGCGTCGAGGCGTGGCGGGAGCTGCGCAAGCGCACTCAGTGACGGGCGTGCCGGCCGTGACCGGTGCGGACCACCGCTGACCGGTCGGCGATCAGCGTGGCCAGTGCCGTGGTGATCGGCACCGCCGCGACCAGGCCGATCGTGCCGACCGCGCTCCGCAGCACCTCCTGGGCCAGGAACTCGCCGGTGAGCAGCTCACCGGTCGGCTGACTGCTCGCCGCGATGAGCAGGAGCAGAGGCAGAGAGGCCCCGGCGTACGCGAGGACCAGCGTATTGACCGCCGACCCCACGTGCGCCCGCCCGACCCGGATCGCCGAGGCGAACAGGCTGCGGCGCGACGGCGACCCCGGCGCCATCTCGGCGACCGTGACGGCCTGGGTGACGGTCACGTCGTCGAGCACGCCCAGCGCGCCGATCACGATCCCGGCCAGCAGCAACCCGCGCAGGTCGATATCGTCGCGCACCACGGTCAGGTAGGTGCTGTCGTCGGTTCCCGCCCCGGTCAGCTTGAGCAGCGTGGAGAACCCGGCGCCGAGCAGCCCGGTCAGCACCAGGCTCGCCAGCGTGCCGGCCACCGCCACCGAGACGTGCACGCTGAAGCCGTGCGTCAGATACAACGCGGCGAACATGATGGCCGACGCGCCCACCACCGCCACCAGCAGCGGCGGTGAGCCGTCCAGGATCGCCGGCAACACGAAGAGCACCAGCGCCAGGAACGACACGGCGAGGCCGGCCAGCGAGGTGAGCCCCCGCCATCGGCCGAACGCGATCACCACCGCGACGGCGAGCGCCACCAGGATCCACATCCCGCCGGAGCGCTGCTGGTCGACCACCGAATACTCACGCCCGCCGGGCACCGCGCCCGGGTAGTACAGGAGAACCACGTCATCGCCCGCCTCCACCCGGGGCGCGCCGGGGCCGTGCGGCAGGTCGACGGTCTTCCGGGTGCCGCGGCCGGGACCGTCGGTGATCTCCACGGCCGCGGTGCCGCACGGCGGGGACGCCTTGCGGCCGGGCGCGCATGTCAGGACGGTGATGGCTGTGACGGTGGCGAGCGCGCGTTCGCCGCTGTTCGGGTCGGGCACGGTCTCGACCGACGGCGGCCACAGCAGGATCAGGC
>NZ_JBFAZH010000259.1:0-8002 GCF_040681735.1 Actinoplanes sp. NPDC051633
TAGAAGCCCGCGCTGATGCTGCTGAACTGCCAGAGGCTCTGCGCGACACCGCTGCAGTCGGAGGACAGCTCACCGGTCGCGCCACCCGGGCACTGCCGGTCCCGGTTGGCCGCCCAGTAGGCGAGCCGGGACAGGCCGCGGCTCTTGGCGTAGCTGACGATCTGCTGCCAGATGGCCGGCGTGGTCTGCTCGCCGACGTCGGACACACCGTTCATGCCGGAGATGCCGATGTGCGAGTACGCCTGCGCGTCGGTCCAGCCGAAGGTGGACTTGAGCTGGTTCTTCAACCCCTCGGTGGCGCCGACCGTCGCGTTGTACATGTTGCCCTGGCCGCCGAAGTCGAACGGCATCTGGGTGAAGATGTCGACGCCCGCGTTCTTGGCCTTCACCTGGTTGATCAGCCGGATGCCGTGCACGTTGGGACCACTCGGCGTGGTGCCGAAGGTGAGGATCGTGGTGACGCCGGGCTTCCGCTGCTTGACGATCTTGAGCGCGTCGACGATGCGGTCGGCCACCGCGTAGTTCTCGAACTCGTCGGTGTTCTCGATGTCGATGTCGATCGCCTGCAGGCCGAACGTGTCGATCACCCGCATGTACTGGTCCGCCAGCGACTGCGCGGTCGTGCAGTACGTGCCGAGCTTGGCGCCCTGCCAGCCGCCGAACGACGGGATCACGGTCCCGCCCCTCGACTTGATCGCGTTGATCGTCGCCGCGTGGTTGCCACCGGTCAGGCCGCTCTCACCGTCCCAGACCGCGTTGCAGCTGTAGCTGGCCAGCACGAACGCGATGGTGAACGACCGGACGCCGACGCCGCTGCCCATCACGGCGGCGATGTCCGGCTGGGCGCCCCAGCCGGGATAGATGTACGGCGCGGCCGGCATCTTGGTCCCGTTCGAGGGCGGCGGGTCGGTGGGCGGTGGCGTGGTGGGCGGCGTGGTGCCACCGCAGGCGCCCTGGTCGGCCCAGACGTCCCACTGTCCACTGTGGGTGGCGGGGCTCTCGTTCTGGTTCCACCACTTCGCGCGGTAGTTGTGGCCGCTCAGCGAGGCGACGTTGCCGCCGACGTAGACCTGACTGGCGTTCCACGCCGCGGCGCAGGCCTCGGCGGCGTTGGACACGGTCATCGGCAGCACCGCGGCGGCCAGGCCGGTCACCGTCACGGCCGCCACGGTGAGCAGTTTGCTCCGGAGTTTCATGGGGATGGGCCCTTCGGCGAAAGGTGGGGGGTTCAGGGCAAGGTGTTGAGGTGAGGGCGCACGGTGTTGGCGAAACCGTTGTTGTTGGTGACGTCCCAGTTGACCGACCAGGTCATCGCGCCACGCAGGCCCGGGTAGGTGCGCGGCGGCTTGAACGAACCGCAGTTGGTGCCGCGGGTCAGGCAGGTCAGCGCCTGGTTCACCACGCTGGGCGAGACGTATCCGCCGCCGGCCGCGCCGCTGGAGGCCGGCAGGCCGAGGGAGATCTGGTCCGGCCGCAGCGTCTCGGACGCCGGGCCCTCCAGCGGGATGCAGGCCAGGGCGACGATGAAGTTCACGGTGCCCTGCGAGTAGGCCTGGTTCTTGTCGCAGCCGAGCATCGACCCGGAGTTGTAGTACTGGGTGTGCACGACGGTGAGGATGTCCTTGATGTTCAGTGCCAGCCGGAAGTAGGAGCCGGCCGGGTTCTGCATGTCGATGGTCTGCGGGGCCATCGTGATGATCGGCTTGGGCGTCACGGCGCCGTGGATGCTGCGCAGCGCCTGGGCCATGTAGGTCGGGTTGACGCCGTTCTCGAGATCGATGTCGACGCCGTCGAAGCCGAACTCGCGGATCAGCGCGGTCACGGTCGAGGCGAAGTTGTTCGCGGCGGCGCCGTCGTTGACGCTGATCGAGCCGCGCTCGCCGCCGACCGAGAGGATCACCTTCTTGCCGCGGCTGTGCAGGGTGGCGACGTCGGCCTTGAAGTTGGCGTTGGTGTAACCGCCGAGCGCCGCGCTCAGGCCGGGGTCGATGCCGAAGGTGACCGCGCCGGGCGTGCCGGTCGCCTCGGCGAAGGCCACCGCGACCAGGTCGTAGGCCGCCGGTACGTCACGCAACCGGATCTCGGTGGCGGGGTTGTCGAAGTTGTGCCAGTAACCGGTGAGGAAGTGCGCCGGCAGCGGGCCGCCGGGGTTGGTGGGCGGCGGGTCGGACGGCGGGGGGTTGGAGGGCGGCGGGTCGGAGGGCGGCGGGGTCGTGGGTGGAGTGGTGCCGCCACCACAGACGCCCTGATCGGCCCAGACGTCCCACTGTCCACTGTGGGTGGCCGGGCTCTCGTTCTGGCTCCACCACTTGGCGCGGTAGTTGTGGCTGTTCTGCGAGGCGACGTTGCCGCCAACGTAGACCTGCGACGGGCTCCAGGCAGCAGCGCAGGCCTCGGCCGCACTCGCTATCGAGGCGACCTGGATGGTCACGCCGCCGGCGGTGAGCACGACGGCGAGACCCAGCACGACGGAACGGCGCATGAGGGGTGCCCCTTCCAACAGTTCGAGGTCCGTCAATTATTAGGACTCTTAACTGAATATGTAAAGGGGCACCCCGCACCGGTCAGCGCCGGAACTGGAACCAGTTCACGTTGACGAAGTCGGCCGGTTGTCCGCTGCTGAAGGTGAGGAACACCGTGTGCCGCCCGGACACGTTGGACGCGTTGCCCGGTATCGATCGCCATGACTGCCAGCCGCCGGTGTTGCCCACCGCGAAGCTGCCGATCGGCGAATTGTTACGACTGTCCACGCGTACCTGGATCAGGCCGCTCACGCCGCCACCCGCGCCCGAGGCCACCCGCGCGACGAAATCACGCACGCCGCCGCTGCCGAACTCGACGTTGTCGAACTGCAGCCAGTCGCCGTTGCCGATCCACCCGACGTTCTGGCCACCCTCGGAGCAGGCCTCGGTCTGCACGCCCGCGGAGGCGTTGAAGGACTCGGCCTGGATCTGCGCGTACGCGTCCCGGGTGCCACCGGGCGGGTTGGTCGGCGGCGGCTCGGTGGGCGGCGGGGTGGTGCCACCGCCGCGCGAGTACACCGCGACGTAGTCGACCAGCATCGGACGGCCGGAGACCGTGGCGCCGGTCGGGGTCGCGGCGCCCGCGACGCCGTTCGGGAACGCGCCGCCCATCGCGACGTTGAGCAGCAGGAAGTAACCGTTGTGGCCGGTCATGTTCGTCCAGTGCGGCTCACCGATCTGGCTCTGGGTGACACTGTGGAACTGCTGGCCGTCCACGTACCAGCGCAGCTGGTTGGGGCTAACGCTGCGGTCCCACTCGAACGCGTACGTGTGGAACGCCGACTGGCAGGTGGAGCCGGGGCAGGCCCGGTTGGCACCGAGGCCCAGCGTCTCGTTGCAGGGGCCGCCCGGGTTGACGCCGCAGTGCAGCACGCCCCAGACGGAGTTGATCCCGTTGACGTTCTCCATCACGTCGAACTCACCGACGCCGGGCCAGTTCTGGTAGTTGCCGCGATACGGCGCGCCGAGCGCCCAGAATGCCGGCCAGTAGCCGGCCGCCTCGGCGCCGGTCACGTTCGGCATCTGGATGCGGCCCTCGATGCGCAGCACGCCGCCGGCCGGCGCCTTGAAGTCGGTGCGCTGCGTCTCGATGCGCGCCGAGGTCCACTGGCCGTTGCCGCCGCGGATCGGGGTGATCCGCAGGTTGCCGGCGCCGTCCTGCGAGAGGTTGGCGGTCGAGTTGGTGTACGTCTGGATCTCGCCGGTGCCCCACTGCGCGGGGCCGCCGGGGTATTGCGTGCCGGTGTCGATGATCCAGTTGGCCGAGCTGGGCAGGGTGCCCGACGAGCCGGTGAAGTCGTCGGCCCAGACCTGGGTCCAGCCGGCGGGCGGGGGTGGGAGGGATGCGTCGGCTGCGGTCGCCAGGGCCACCGAGCCGGTCAGCGCGATGGCGCCGGCGGCGGCGGTCAGGAGTCGGGTGCGGATAGTCATGAGGGGACGGCCCTTCTCTGAGAGAGCGCTCTCAGAGAAGTTTCGGCCGCATGTCAAAGTGATGTCAATATTTATCAACCTCTATTTTTCGGCGCCGATTTCCGATCCGGGTGCGACAGCACCGCCCGCTCGAGCGTCGTCCATGCGGCCGAGGTGACCAGGTAGAGCCCGGCGGCCAGCGGCAGGATCACGATGGCGGGCACGCCCAGGTAGGGCAGCCAGGCCATCCACCCCGGCGTCTCCGGGTTGAGCCGGCGCATCTGCCGCGACGACCACCACGCCAGCGCCGCGGACAGTGCGATCAGGGCGGCGAAGACCGGCACCGCCGCGGCCAGGTGAGCGGTCAGCGGGTGGCCGAGCAGCGAGCCGCCGATCAGGCCGTCGTTGCTGACCCGGAACATCAGCATGAAGAACGGCGCCTGGGCCAGGGCGGGCAGCAGCCCGGCGAAGGGACTGACCCCGTTGGCCCGTTGCAGGTCGAGCGTCTCGGTGGCGAGCTTCATCGGATCGTTCTTGTGCTTGGCACGCAGCTCGGCCAGCTGCGGAGCCAGGGCGGTCTGGCGACGCCGGCTCCGGAACTGCCAATAGGTGAGCGGGCTGATCAGCAGCCGGACGGCGGCGGTGAACAGGACGATGGCCAGCGCCGGCGTCGAGACGGCGGCCAGAGCGTTGATGATCGAGTGCGCGAAGTCAACGAAAATGGACATGGAGGTACCCCAGCGATCCCGCGAAGGAAGAAGTGGACGCGGAGGCGGCGGGTGTCAGCCGGCCGCCGGGCACACCGACGGGGCTCGGGGACGCGGACGACCGGCCGCGTCCGGGTCGCTGAGACGGGGAATCGCAACGGCGCGCGGCCTGGCGAAAGACGCCGGCGCGGGCGTCTCGACCAACGGCAGGGAAAGAGCCGCCGCGGCGGCGACCAGCAGTGCGGCGGCCACCACGGCCAGACCGAGGACCAGCTCGGTCGTCGAATTCGCAGGGCTCAGCATCAGCCAGAGCGCCTGGAACAGCACCATGCGGGCCAGATTACCGGCCACCCGCAAGCGTCGTTTCCCCGTCGGCGCGCTCGGGTAAGCCGCGGCCATGGACAGTGCGACGACGGTTCCCGACGACATCGCCGCCCGGGCCGAGTCGCACGATCTGCTGACGCTCGGCGTCGAAGAGGAGTACCTGCTGGTCGACGGCTCCGAACCGCACGCGGTGGAGGCCGTCGAGGAGGTCTTCGCCGAGCTGCCGGACGAGCTGCGGGATTCGGTGCAGCACGAGTTCCAGCGCAGCATGATCGAGGTCGCCGGGCCGCCGCGGCTGGATCTGCGGGAGCTGCACGAGGCGATGCGGAAACTGCGGACCACGGTGGCGGCGGCCGCCGAGCGGGCGGGCGTACGCATGGTCGCCGTCGGCGCCGCACCGGCCGCCGGGCCGCACGCCCGGGTGGTCGACAAGCCGCGCTACCACCGGATGCGCGAGCAGTTCGGCAACCTCTCCCCCGGCTCCGGCCAGTGCGGGATGCACGTACACGTGTCGGTGCCCGACCCTGAGACCGGCGTGCAGGTGCTCAACCACCTGCGGCCGTGGCTGCCGATCCTGCAGGCGGCCACCGTCAACTCGCCGTTCTACGAGGGCCGCGAGACGACCTACGCGAGCTGGCGTTCGATGCTCTGGGAACGCTGGCCGACCGTCGGACCGACGCCGTACCTGGAGTCCTACGAGCAGTACGAGACGCTGGTCGGCGACCTGTTGGCCAGCGGCGCGATGCTCGACGAGGGAATGCTCTACTGGTACGCGCGGCTCTCCGCGAACTACCCCACCGTCGAGATCCGGATGGGCGACGTCTGCCCGACCCTGGACGACACGATGCTGCTGGCCGCGCTCACCCGCGCGCTGGTGTCCCGGATCCAGCAGGACATCCGGGCCGGTGACCTCGCGCCCGACGTGCCGCACCCACTGCTGATGGCGGCCCACTGGCGGGCCGCGCACGACGGGCTCGAGGGTCTCAACATCGACATGGCGACCCGCGAGGCGCGCCCGGCATGGCGGCTGTTCCGGCAGCTCTTCGATCATGTGCGCGACGAGCTGGAGCGGCACGGCGACCTCGAGACGGTGTCGGAGCTGATGGGCCGGATGCGTTCCGAGGGGACCGGCGCGGCAAGACAGCGCGCGGTGATGAGCAAGGGGGGTAGCGTCGCAGACGTGGTGGATTACCTGGCAACGGTCACCCGGCCGTGAAGCTGGTCGTCGTCGGGGGTGACGCGGCGGGCATGTCGGCGGCGTCGCAGGCCCGCAAGCGGCTCGGCGGCGACCTCGAAGCGGTGGTGTTCGAGCGCGGTCACTTCACGTCCTATTCGGCGTGCGGCATCCCGTACTGGATCGGCGGGTTCGTCAAGGACCGCGACGCGCTCGTGGCGCGATCCCCGCAGGCACACCGCGAGGCCGGCATCGACGTGCGCATCCGGCACGAGGTCGTCGGCATCGATCTCGACCGCCGCGAGGTGGTCGCGCACGATCTCGAGGCCGGCGGCGAGGTGCGTGAGGGCTTCGACCACCTGGTGTACGCGGCGGGGGCGACACCGATCACCCCACCGTGGGCGCGGGTGCGTGGCGGCGGCGTGTTCGGCGTGCAGACCCTGGACGACGGCGATGCGATCCACCGCTGGCTGGACCGCGACCCCAAGCCGCGACGCGCGGTGGTGATCGGCGGCGGCTACATCGGCGTGGAGATGGCCGAGGCGATGGTGCGGCGCGGGCTCGAGGTGACCCTGCTGGAGAAGTCCGCGCAACCGATGAAGGCCACCGTGGACCCCGACATGGGCGCGCGGGTGCGCGAGGCGATCGAGGGCCAGGACATCGACATCCGCACCGGGACACACGTGACCGGGCTGGAGATGGACGGCGACCGGGTGTGCGGCGTGGTCACGCAGGCGGGGACGCTGCCGGCCGACATCGTGGTGCTGGGTCTGGGCGTACGCCCGAACACAACCCTGGCCGATGAGTCCGGCATCCCGCTCGGGGTGACCGGCGGGCTGCGGACGGATCTGCGGATGCGGGTGGTCGGGCCGGACGGGCCGATCGACGGGCTCTGGGCGGCCGGCGACTGCGTGCAGACCACCCATCTGGTCAGCGGGGCGCAGGTGAACGTGCCGCTGGGCACCCACGCGAACAAGCAGGGCCGGGTCGCCGGGATCAACATCGGCGGCGGCTACGCCACCTTCCCCGGGGTGATCGGCACGGCGGTGACCAAGGTGTGCGACCTCGAGGTGGCCCGCACGGGCCTCACCGAGAAGGAGGCCGCGGCGGCCGGGTACGGGTTCGTGACGGCGACGGTGGAGTCGACCAGCCGGGCGGGCTACTACCCCGGCGCGGCCTCGATGGCCATCAAGCTGATCGCGGAACGGCGGACCGGCCTGTTGCTCGGCGCGCAGATCGTCGGGCGGGAGGAGGCGGCCAAGCGGATCGACGCGCTCGCCATCGCGGTGTGGAACAAGATGACCGTCGAGGAGATGACGGCGCTCGACCTCAGCTATGCCCCGCCGTTCGCCCCGGTGTGGGATCCGGTGCTGATCGCCGCCCGAAAGGCTACTGACGCGGTCCACGCAGCACTCCCCTGAGCTGCGCAGATCACCGCAGGTGAGCCCATGATCACCGAAACGATCTCGCGTTCGAAGGCGGACTCCGGTAGTCAATACGGGTGCTGATGACGCCTTCCGACCAATTGGCGTCAGATCACGTGTCCGGCGGCCGCCATCGTCGACCCGAGACTCTGGCCGATGTGACCGCGACGCGGCGGGCCGTCCCGTCGCCCCGTTACACCCCCGCGCCCATCCCCCGCACCGCCCCGACCGCAGTCGCGGCCGCGCTGTCCCGCGAGCCGGCTCCGGGCCGCCGTCATGCCGCGGGCCGCCGCGGCAAGCACGCCCGCCCGGCCGACCCGTTCGCGATCACCGTGAAGGCGTTGTCCGGCCCCGAGAGCCCGCCCGTCGTCGGCTCGCACCGGGCGCCCGGCACCCTGCCGATCGAGTCGTGGGTGCGGCTCCGCAAGCCGCGGCAGCAGG
>NZ_JBFAZH010000260.1:0-7990 GCF_040681735.1 Actinoplanes sp. NPDC051633
AACAAGGTTTATACAGAAAACGCATGTTGAGTTATGGTGGATTGCTTAAGAATGCAGTGCGGCGCCGACCTCCTGCTGCCCGGACCGCTGTCGACGCCCGCGGAGCTGGTCTCGCTGCTGTCGGCGCACCGGGCCACCTTCGGCGCCGCGGTGGCGACGGTCTGGCGGGACTTGATCCCCGAACTGGGCAGCCACGACCTCAGCAGCCTGCGGCACATCGCGTGCGGCGGCGGGGCGGTCGACGACGCGTTGTCCAGCACGTACGAGAAGGCCGTCGGAATCCCACTGACCAACGCGTGGGGCATGACCGAGACCAGTCCGGTGGTCACCACGTCACGCCTCGCCACGCACCACGCCGGCCTCGACGGCGAGGCGCGCCGGCTCCTGCTCGGCACGCCCGGGCCGGCGGTGCCGCTGACCGAGATGCGCGTCATGTCGCCCGACGGCGTGGAACAGCCCCGCGACGGGCGGACCTCCGGCGAGCTGGAGGTGGCCGGGGCCACGATCGCCGGCTCCTACTTCGGCGCGGACCCCGGCCGGGACAAGTTCACCGAGGACGGCTGGCTGCGCACCGGCGACGTGGCCACCATCGACGAGTGGGGCTACCTGCGGATCGTCGACCGTACCAAGGACCTGGTCAAATCGGGCGGTGAGTGGATCTCCTCGGTCGCCCTCGAGAACGCGGTCATGTCCGACCCGCGGGTGAAAGAGGCGGCCGTGATCGGCGTCGCCGACCCGCGGTGGGGAGAACGCCCGCTCGCCTGCGTCGTTCCCAGGGAGGGGGTCGAGCTCACGGCGGACGACGTGCGGGCCCATCTGCGCGACCGGGTGGCCTCGTGGTGGATCCCCGAGCGCGTCGAGATGGTGAGCGAGATCCCGAAGACGGCCACCGGCAAGTGGTCGAAACAAGAGCTCCGGCAACGGTTCGCCGGCTCGGCGACCGAGACACGCTGACTGCGAGAGGATCTGCCATGCCGATCGAACCACGCCTGATCGTTACCGGTCACGACGACGACGGTGCCGCGGTCTTCGTCGAGGACACCCGTCCCGAGCCGGTCAGCGTCCAGGCGCTGCCCGGAGCCGACTTCTACATCCTGTGGGGCACCCCCGACGGCGGCGCGCTGGTCGGCGAGGAGAAGGCGGCGCCGGTCGTACGGCCGTACTTCCCGGGTCTCGGCGCCAGCCGCGCGCTCTTCCTGCGGTGGGCGCCGCACGCGGCCGAGCCCGAGCCGGCGATCGACCCGGAGACCATCCGCAGCGAGGTGGCGGAGAAGCTGCCCGGGTTGCTGGACCCGTTCGAGGACGACGGCGACGGGATGCACACGACCGACACCGTCGACTACGCGATCTGCCTGGAGGGCGAGCTGCGGCTCGAGCTCGACAACGGCGCGGTGAAGACGCTGACTCCGGGCACGTGCGTGGTGCAGCTCGGCACCCGGCACGCGTGGCAGAACGTGAGCGACCGCCCGGCCCTGATGTGCTATGTCCAAATCGGAGCGACGCGGGTCCGGCGGGCCGCCGGCTAGCTCTAGCGCCGGTGGGCCGAGCGCCAGGCGACGTAGTCGGTCACCGAGGCGGCCACGTCGAAGGCCGGCCGGAAGCCCGTGTCCGCGGTCAGGAGGGGTGATGTCCAGGCACGGTCCGCTCCGGCCGCCGGAGGCCGGCTCCAACGTCGTGCCCACAGCTCGGCCAGATCGACCCGCTGATCGACCAACTCGTCGAGCGTCACCGGCAGCTCGGGCACCGGCGGCCGCTCGACGTAACTCTCCATGCCGCTCAACGCCCACCGGCAATGCGGGCGAGCAGCGCGGGCACCCAGTGGTCGCCGTACCGGTCACGCAGCTCGGCCCGCCGCCAGTCGTCCCCGGTGACGACGCCGCGGCACAGTGAGGTGCCGCACGCGCACCGCATGACGAACTCCGACTCGGCCGTGCTCGTGGCATAGTCGCTGGTCAGCTCCTCGCCCGCAGCGATGTCCCGGCGGGCCGCGAGGTCGTAGGCGCCGGTCCACCACAGGGTCGGATCGCAGCTGTGATTGGCGTACCCGATGGTCCGCTCGGCCGGCAGCACCAGGTGAAGATCATCGCCGACGGCGATGGTGTCGATGTACGCGTGCCCGGGCACGGCCATCCGGCGGCGCAGCTCGGCCTCGTCGACCAGCGTCCCGCCCAGCCGCGCAACCGCGGTGCCGGCGCTGATCGGCGCGATGGCGAAGAGGCCCTGACCGGCGATCGGCGAGGACCGCACCTCGACGTCGGGGTGCAGCCGGCCCTCCGGCTCCGGCGGCGGGATCATGCGACGGCCCGCCGCAGCTTCGCGAACTCCGTGGCCAGCCCGTCGATCTGGTAATGCGCGTTGAGGCCGCTCGGGTTGGGCAGCACCCAGATCGCGCTGTCGCCGAAGCGCTCGGTCTGCGGGCCGATCGCCGCCTTGGGCCGGCCGAAGGCGGCACGGTAGGCGGTCACGCCGAGCACCGCCAGCACCCTCGGCTGCCAGGTCGCGACCAGGGCGGCCAGCTTGGCGCCGCCCTCGACGAGCTCGGCCGGGGACAGCTCGTCGGCCCGGGCGGTGGCGCGGGCGACCACGTTGGTGATGCCCAGGCCGAGGGCGGGCAGGTGGAACTGCTGCGACGGGTGCAGTTGCCGGTCGGTGAACCCGGACCGGTGCAGGGCCGGCCAGAAGCGGTTGCCGGGGCGGGCGAAGTGATGGCCGGTCGCGGCCGAGTACAGGCTCGGGTTGATGCCGGAGAACAACACCCTGAGATCGGGCCCGACCAGGTCGGGGATCGTCCTGTCCTGCGCCGCGATCAGCTCGGCCGGCGTCGGCCTGCGAGGGGTGCTCACGGCTGCCGCAGGAAGCCGCCGTCGATGGGGATGCTCACGCCGGTCAGATAGCTCGCCGCCGGGGACAGCACGAACGCCGCCACCCGCCCGAACTCCTCCGGCTCGCCCAGCCGGCCCAGCGGGATCGTCGCCGCCGCGGAGGCCGCCGCCTCCTCCGCGTCGCCGGACGCCTCGAAGAGCTCCCGGTTGCGATCGGTCAGCAGGCGGCCCGGCAGCAGGCTGACGAACCGGACGTTGCTGCGCGCGTACTCGTCGGACATGTCTTTCGCCACCGCGGCCAGGCCCGGCCGCAGGCCGTTGGACAGGCCCAGGCCGCCGATCGGGCTGCGCACCGAACTGGACAGCACCAGGCCGATCGCGCCGCCGCCGGTCTCCGCCAGCGTCCCGGCGAACGTGCGCGCCGCCCGGACCGTGCCGAGGAACACCGTCTCGAAGGCCGCTCGCCACTGCTCGTCGGTCATCTCGGCGGCCGTGCCCCGCGGCGGCCCGCCCACCGAGATCAGCGCGCCGTCGAACCGCCCGAACCGCTCCCGCGCCGTGTCGATCAGCGTCTGCGGCGTGGACTCGTCGGTCAGGTCCGCGACCACGCCGGCGGCAAGATCGCCCAGCCGCGCCACCGCGTCGTCGACCCGGGCCTTGTCGCGGGCCGACACCACCACCCGCGCGCCGTCGGCGACCAGCGACTGGGCGGTGGCGAACCCGAGCCCCCTGGAGGCGCCGGTGAGGACGTAGACGCGATCGGCCAGCCCGAGATCCATGGCCCCGATCCTGCCACGGCGTTTGTCGTAGGCAGCCCATAGGGTTCCGGCCATGAAGGGATGCGCACTGGTGACGGGGGCGTCGCGTGGGCTGGGTGCCGAGATCGCGCGGCGGCTGGCCCGGGACGGGTGGGCGGTGGCGGTCAACTACCTGCCGGATCGCGCCGACGCCGAGGCCGTGGTGGCGTCGATCGTCGCGGCCGGCGGGGTGGCGCAGGCGTTCCGGGCCGATGTCACCGACGAGGCGGCGGTCGGCGGGCTGGTCGCCGCGGTCGAGGAGCGGTTCGGGCCGGTGGGCGTGCTGGTGCCCAACGCGACCGGGCCGCAGCCGTCGATCCCGTCGGCCGAGCTGACCTGGCAGGACCATCTGGATCAGCTGGTGTTCTTCGTGAAGAGCCCGACGCTGCTCATGCAGGCCGTGCTGCCCGGGATGCGGTCGCTCGGCGGCGGGCGGATCGTCCAGATCGGATCCGACCTGTTCGAGCGGGCCGCGCCGGGGATGGCGGCGTACAGCGCCGCGAAGGGTGCGCAGATCTCGCTGACCCGCACGTGGGCGCGGGAGCTGGGTCCCTCCGGCATCACGGTCAACGTCGTGGCGCCCGGCTGGATCCCGGTCGAACGGCACGCCGCAATCGAGCGGAGCCACTTCGACGCCTACCTCGCCGACGTGCCGCTCGGCCGGTTCGGCACACCGGCCGAGGTCGCCGACGTGGTGGCCTTCCTGGCCTCGGAGGCCTCCCGGTTCATCACCGGCGAGCGGATCACCGTGAACGGTGGCCACGTCATGGATTAGCGATAGATTCGCGATCATGTCTTATCCCGATGCGCGTTATCTCGGCGACGGCGGCGAGGCGTCGGCCACCGTGCGGCTCGGCTCGGCGACGCCGGAGCTGGACGGCAGGACGAGCAGGACCAGCTACCTGGCCACGGGCGAGACCACACACGGCATGTACGGGTTGTACCGCTGGGACTTCAAGGGTCCCCGCAGCGGCCCGGACCCGCACTTCCACCGGTCGATCTCCGAGTCGTTCTACGTGCTGTCCGGCTCGGTCCAGCTCTACGACGGCAAGCGCTGGATCGAGGGCACGCCGGGCGACTTCCTCTACGTGCCGGAGGGCGGCCTGCACGGGTTCCGCAACGAGTCGGGCGAGCCGGCGTCGATGCTCATCCTGTTCGCGCCGGGTGCGCCGCGGGAGGACTACTTCGAGCGGGTCGGCACGGCGGCGCAGATGAGCGAGGAGGAGCGCACCGAGTTCTATCTGCGGCACGACACCTTCTGGGTGTGACGCCGTCGAGCGGGCGGCCGGGCGTGCCGGCCGGGCGTCAGCGGGCGCCGCCGAGGATGCGGACCCGGCCGGCCAGCTGCACCGCCACCCGGCCGCCGCGGCGCTTGATCGCGGGCAGGCGGCGCGGGCGCGGGGCCGAGGTGCCGTCGTAACTCCAGGCCGCTTCGCGGACGGCCAGCTCCTCGGCGGCGTCCGGCGGGATCGCGTCGCCCAGTGAGCGGGCCATGTCCCACCCGTCGCGGAACGATCCCCGCGTCGGCCGGGCCGCGGCCCAGCCCGCGAAGGCCTGCCGCCACTGACGGCCGTGCGCCGCCGCCAGCGCCGGCCAGACCCGCGCGACCTCGCCGGCGCGCTTGGAGAGCAGCGCGACCCGCGCGACTTCGACGAGCCGAGGATCAAATCCGTCGGGTACGCGTGCCCCTGAGGTGAGCGCCGCGACAAGCTCCGCCTGGCGGTCGGCCAGGCTCCGCGCCGAGCCGCCGGGCTGTCCCGGGACATCCGCCGCCGCGGGGCGAGGGGTGGTCATGTGACGGTGGGGTAGCCGGAGGCCTTGGCGATCGCGTCCAGCTCCTGGCGCAGAGCGTCGGCCGCCGGGTAGTCGCCGTCTCGTTCCAGCATCAGGGCCGGCGGGCGGTGGCGGGCGCACAGCTCGGCCACCAGGTCCAGGACGGGCTGCGGGACCGCGTCGGTGTGGGTGTCGTGGTAGATGCCCTCGTGTTCGGCGCCCCCCGCCACGTGGACGTAGGCGACCCGCTCCAGCGGGATCCGGTCCAGCAACTCCACCGGGTCGGTGCCCCTGTTCACCGCGTTCGCGTAGACGTTGGCCACGTCGAGCAGAAGCAGGGCGTCGGTCCTCTGGAGGATCTCGGTCAGGAAGGCGCCCTCGTCGAGCTCGTCGTCGGGCCAGTCGAAGATCGCCGCGATCGGCTCCAGCGCGATCGGCACCGGCAACTCCGCCTGGGTACGCCGGACGTTGGCGACCACCGCGTCGACCGCCTCGCGGCTGCGGGGGATCGGCAGCAGGTGCCCCGCCTCGACGCCGCCGGCGCGCACGTACGCGATGTGCTCACTGACCAGCGGCGCACCCAGCCGCGACGCCACCGCCGCCAGATGCGACACCCGCGCCGGCTCGACCGGCTCCGCCCCGCCCAGCGAGAGCTTCACGCCGTGCGGAACCACCGCCACACCTCGCTCACGCAGCTCGGCCAGCCCGTCCGGCAGCTCGCCGTGCGCGTGCACCGACTCGGCGACCACCTCGGCGAACCGCAGCCCCGGCAACCCGGCCACGAACCCGGCGATCTCGGGCCGCCAGCCGATGCCCACTCCGTACCCGGTCATCCGCCACACCCTCCTCCGCCGCCGCAACCGCCGCCACCGCCGCAGGAGGACCCGCCGCCGCTGTCGGAGGACGAGCTGCCGCAGGACGACCCACCGCTGGATCCGCCCGAATAGCCGCCGGCCGCGGCGTTGCGCTGGATCTCGGCCTCGGCCGCGAAGGCCGGGTCCATCGCGTAGAGCGACATGCCCCCGTAGAGCGCCACTCCCATCGCCGCACCCGCCGCGCCGTAGGTGGCGAACGACGGGGACTGGTTGGGCGCCAGGTACTTGTGCTGCTTGCGGATGCCGCGCAGGTACTTCGCGGCGGCGCGGGTCTGCACGGTCTTGTTCACCTGGTTCATCGTCCCGAAGGTGGCGAAGGCCGCGAAGATCGTGGCCATCACGATGAACGTGACCGGCTTGCCGTTCTCGTTGCCGGCGAGCGCGCGCAGGATGCCGACCGCGACGAGTGCGCCCAGCGGGAGCAGCCACAACCGGGCCGCGGATCGCTGCGCGCCGGTCACCACGAGCCCGTTGCGCTCCAGGCCCTCGCGGAGCTGGGTCAACGCCTGCGACACCCACTGGTCGCTGCTGAGGTCGCGCACCCGGTAGTTGCGGCCGGCCGCGTGGTGGATCGCCTGGTCCAACGGCGTCGTGCCGCTGGGCATCGGGCCGGACTGCTGCAGCGTCGCAGCCGCCGAGCTGGTCACCGCGCCGCACGCCCGCAGACCGGCCAGCGAGGTGTAGACCGCGATCTTGTTGCCGCCGTTGAGGTACGCGATCTGCTGTGGCCCGAGCGCGACGGCGGTCGTGTCCGGGCCGCGGAAGAGGATCCGCCGGTGGATCGCCGCGACCAGAAGAACCGCGAGGACGGCCACCAAGTAGTAGGCGAGGAAGGTCGTTCCAGGGATGCCCCAGGTGTCGCCGGGCGCCGCGAGTGTCATCGACTGAACCCCCCTTGCTCCAGATGTATCTGTGGCCTCATTGTGCAGGGCGCTTCAATACGTCGTGAGCAGCCTGTTCACCGTGGCGTGAAGTGGGGAGACCCGGTCAGCTGCCGCCGCCTCCGCCGCCACATCCGCCGCCCCCGCCGCCTCCGCCGCAGGACGACCCGCTGCTGCAGGACGAGCCGCTGCCCCAGGCCGTCCCGGCGCCGGTCGAGTGGATCCAGCCGGGGTCGTACTTCTCGATCTCCGCCTCCGCGGCGAAGGCCGGATCCAGCATGTGCAGTGACAGGCCGCCCCACAGCGCGGCGGACATCGCCGCGCCGGTCACACCGTAGGTTTGGAACGACGGCGAGCGGTCGGGTTCCAGATGCGCGTGGCTGCGGCGGACGCCGGCCACGGCTCGTTTGGCGGCGCGGCTCTGCCGATCGCCGGATTGGATCCAGGCGAAGATGACCGCCCCGAGGGTGAGCACGGCGAGCAGGAAGATGTAGTTGGACGGCTGGTCGTTGTCCCAGCCGTCGATCGCGCGGACGAAGCCGACGACGGCCAGCGCGGCCAGCGGCAGCACCCAGAGCCGCACGCGAAGGCGGCGCCGGCGGGGGATGACCAGGCCGTTGCCTTCCAGCTCCTTGCGCAGGTCGGCGAGCGCCCGCGCGAGCCACTGGTCGCCGGGTAGGTCGCGGGCCCGGACATGCCGGCCGGCGGCGTTGTAGACCGCCGCGTCGAGCGGCGTCGCGCCGGCGGGCATCGCGCCCAGCTGGGAGAGGGTGCGGTCGCTGGAACTGGTCACCGCGCCCGCCGCCCGCAGACCGGCCAGCGAGGCGTACACCGCATTGCGG
>NZ_JBFAZH010000261.1:0-7978 GCF_040681735.1 Actinoplanes sp. NPDC051633
GCCGCCGAGGCTGACACCGGCCAGCCTCGGCGGCTATTACGCGCCGCGGGCCGCCGCCTTCGAGCCCCGGGTCGCCGCCGTCGCCGGCATCAGCGGGCCCTTCCGCTTCGGTGACATGTGGGACGACCTGCCGCCGATGACCCGGCAGACGTTCGTGGTCAAGTCGTCCGCCCGCGACGACGAGGAAGGCCGGCGCATCGCCCTGACCCTGGACCTGAGCGGGGTGTGCGAGCGCATCGCGGTGCCCGCCCTCTACGTCACCGGAGCGAAGGACCGGCTCATCCCGTGGCAGCAGACCCAGCGGCAGGCCGACGAGACACCGAAGGGCACGTTCATCAACTTCCCGGACGGCAACCACGGCGTCTCGAACATGCCGTCCAAGGCGCGCCCGATGATCGCCGACTGGATGGCCGGCCAGCTCACCTCGCCGCCGCGATAGTTTCGGGGTGCCATGGGTTCATCCCGGCTGATATATCCTCACGGAAGCGGCGGTGTCGCCTCATCGCCGTTCGCTGCTCCAGACCTCGGTAGCGCACCGAATTTCACAGGTGCCACTACCAGGCGCCCCTGGAGCAGCCGTGACCACACACCTTCGCCCCGCCGGCCCGATCCCGGCTCCGGTGCGCCCGGCGCAGCCACCCTTCCTGGTCACCACCGGGACCGACCGCCGGGCACTGTCGGTGGGCGTCGTGGCCGATGCGAGCGGCGCGGTGATCGAGATGACGGTGCACGGCCGATGGTCGCAGCAACTGGCCGCCAAGGCGGCCGCCACCCTGCAGCTGTGCCTGGCCGGACCGACCGCGTCGATCATCGTCGATCTGCACAGTCTGGCCGATTCCAACGGGATGAGCCGCCCGTTCTGGGTGGCGGTGGAGCGGACGGCTCGGCTCGGGCCGGCCCCTTTCCGGCTGGCCCTGTGCCTGACGCCCAAAACGATGCTGGACAACCGGTTGCGGCATTCCGAAGCTCATCGACCGCTGATGTTCGCCACCATGCCGGAGGCGCGGCAGGCGATCGCGGAGCGGCTGCCGCACCCCCGCCGGGTGCAGACGCGACTGGCGCCGCAGCCGGAGTCGGTGCCGGTCGCCAGGGAGATCGTCGCGCGGGCATGTCGCACCTGGCGGCTCTCCGAGCTGCGGGACGACGCCATCCTGGTCATGTCCGAGCTGGTCGCCAACGCCGTGCGGCATGCTCGCACCGACCTCGTGGTCACCGTGTCGAGCAACGGCTCCCTGATGCACCTGGCCGTCCGTGACGGCGACACCCGATTCCCGCGCCTGCTCGACCCGGGCCCCGACGGCGGGGCGTCCGCGGTGGACGAGCGGGAGCATGGTCTCCGGCTGGTGCACTCGGTCGCCGCCGCCTGGGGCGCCATGCCCGCCCGCGGCGGAAAGGTCGTCTGGGCCACGGTGTCCCCGGGCACGCCGGAGCGGGAAACCGGCTCGACAGAGCCGGGGTCATCCGTCCCGCCCGGCCTTGACCGCGCTGCGGGGGACCACATCACGAGCCATCGGTTCTGACAACGCCGGCTGCGAAAAGCCCTCGTGCCCGGAAAGGCGCGGCATCGCCGAATACGCGTACATTGAGCGTTGTACGGCTCGTCAATCTTCGTTGACGGCCAGCGTCCAGCAGGCGCGTTGCCCCAGACCTCGGCAGCCAGAGCGGAACCGTTGAGTTCAGAGCCGAGCCTCCAGCAGGGCCTGACCGTGCACCGTGGTCGCGGAATGCCCTGCCCTCACGCGACCTCGGACCGGGCCGCCGCGTCACCACTCGGTCTCGCCGGGCGCGCCTCCGCGTGCCGGGCGTTCCTGCGCCCCTGTGCTCACATGCCCCGGGCGACCGTCTCATCCGTTGGAGGTAGACGACCATGACCGTAGCGTCCCACTATCCGGTACGCGTCGATGCGCGCCTGGACCCGCACCTGTCCCGCTGGCTGTGGCTGGTGAAGTGGATCCTGTCCGTACCGCACTACATCGTGCTGGTCTTCCTGTGGATCGCATTCGCCGTGCTGTCGGTGGTGGCGTTCTTCGCGATCCTGTTCACCGGCCGGTACCCCCGGCCGATCTTCGAGTTCAACCTCGGCGTGTTGCGGTGGGGCTGGCGGGTCAGCTACTACGCCTACAGCGCGCTGGGCACCGACCGGTATCCACCGTTCACCCTGGCCGAGGTGCCGGAATACCCCGCGCAGCTGCACGTGCCGTACCCCGAGCACCTCTCCCGCGGGCTGGTTCTGGTGAAGTGGTGGTTGCTGGCCCTGCCCCATCTCCTGATCGTCGGCGTGCTCGCCGGCGGCGGGGCCTGGTTCGCGGTCAACTCCGACACCGACAACTACAGCTGGACAGGCGGCGGCCTCATCGGGCTCCTGGTGTTCGTCGCCGCCATCGTGCTGACCTTCACCGGCCACTATCCGCGCGGGCTGTACGACTTCATCCTCGGCCTGAATCGCTGGGTGCTGCGAGTCGCCGCGTACACGGCGTTGATGACCGATGCCTACCCACCTTTCCGCCTGGACAGCGGCGGCGAGGACCCCGCAACCACCACCATCACACCGGTCGCCTGACGAGCCGTCGCGGCCCGAACGATGCCTGGCCGGTCCGTGCGGACCGGCCAGGCCGGGCAACGACGCCCGAGCCGCCGCAATCAGTTGAAGTCGACCACCTGCAGGTTGAGTGGGAGCTGGCGTCGGTGGGTCCCGGCCAGCGCCGGACCGATCGGAGTGGGGGCGCCCTCGAACATGATGTTCTCGTCGGTCACCGTACCCGGGCTCGTGAATGTGTAGAACTGGAACGGCAGGCCGTCGGAGTCGAACGACGGGCGTCCACGGCCCGCAGGTTGCCGTCGACCGGGGGGATGCCGGCGCGATGGCCGTTGGCCGAGTCGCAGCAGCCGTTGACCGCCACCCATCCGGCACCGCGCAGCGGCGGGGAGATCGTGACCGGCTGGTGCCGCGACACCGTCGTCCGCCCGGCCGGGTAGGGCGACGGCGTCGGGAATCCCGGTGGGGCGAAGTCGGGATCGAAGCTGATGGTGAGGCGTGCACCAGTCTGCGGGGGAGTGGCGCGCGGGGCGAGCCTCCGGATCGCTGGTGGAGGGAAGGACGCGCCCGGCGTCACCGGGCGCGTGCCGCGATCAGTCGGTGCAGACCTGCAACGGGCCGGGAACCGCGCGGTCGATCAGGTAGCGATCGATGACGCTTCGGGCGCAGGGCGAGGTGAAGTACGAGGTGTGGCCGTCGCCGACGCGGGTGAAGACCACGCTGCCGCGGATCTGCCCGGCGAGGACGTGCGCCCACTTGTAACCGGTGTTCGAGTCGTGCGTCGCGTTGACGATCAGCACCGGGGGCACCCCGCGGACGTCGAGCAGGCGGGGCGGGTTCGCCGGCGGCACCGACCACCCGATGCAGCGGTTGATCAGCCAGCTCTGGCTGCCGCCCTGCAGGTGCGGCGCGAGGTGCCGGCCCAGCTGGATGCGACGCTGCATGTCGGCGAAGGTGCGCACCTCCACCGCGTAGTCCTGGCAGGCGTTCGCGGCCGCGCCGAAGAAGGGGTGGGTGCCGTTCGTCAGTGGCGGGGTGGCGAATGCCGACGCGTCGCCGGCGAGCGTGTCGCGGATCGCGGCGCCGAGCTGGATCCAGCCGGCCACCGGGGCGTGCGCGGCGGCCTCTTTGAACTCCAGGTACGGCGGGGTGTTGAGGCGGATGTCCTCGCCGTTGACCGGATGGTCCGCACCGGCCACCGGGATCGGCGAGGCGTCGGCGCGGGCGACCATCTCGTCGTACACCCGGGCCACGTCCTGTCCGGCCATCGCGCAGGTCGACGTCGTCCGGCACCACTCGGCGAACCGGTTGAAAGCGTCCTCCTCGGAGGCGATCTCGTCGGCCAGCAGGCTCAGGCTCGACCCGCTGTGGTCCAGGGCGGCGTCGAAGATCATCGCCCGGACGCGCTTCGGGAACAGGTCTGCGTAGTTGGCGCCGATCTGGGTGCCGTACGACAGGCCCAGCCAGTTGAACGTCCGCTCGCCGAGCCCGATCCGCACGGCCTCGTGGTCACGGGCGACGCTGACGGTGTCGACGTGGCCCAGCAGCGGGCCGGTCTGCTCCAGGCAGCCCCGGCCGAGTTCCCGGTTCAGCCGGAGCATCTGGTCGAACTGTGCCTGGGTGCGGGGGAAGAGAGTGAATCCGGGTTCCGGGTCGGGGACGCGGCAGGAGATCGGCGCGCTGCGGCCGACGCCACGGGGGTCCACACCGATGATGTCGAAGCGGGCCATCAGCTCGGGGGAGATGAACAGTTCTGCGCCGGTGGCGATCTGGACGCCGCTGCCACCGGGCCCGCCGGGATTGACGAACAGCGCGCCGACGCGGCGTGCGGGGTCGGAGGCGGGGCGCCGGGCCAGCGCCAGCGTGATCTTCTCGCCGCGCGGATGGGCCCAGTCCAGCGGAACGCGCAGGGTGCCGCACCGGACCTCGGGTCTCTCGGGACACGGAGTCCAGCTGATCGGGAACGCGTCGCGTCCGGTGTGGGCTGAGTTGGCGGCCGATGCGCTCGGTGTGGCCACAACGGCCCCGAGCATGAGGCCGAGGGCGAGCAGACGTGTCTTCATGGTGTTCCTCCGTGCCAGGAGGGGGTCAGGGACCCAGAGGGTTGCGGGCGTGCGCGCGCCGCGCCGGCCCGCGGCGGAGGCCGGGCCGGGACGACCATGCGATCATGAGCGGAGGGATGCACGTGCCTGCGGAACGCCGGGGACGCGGGAGAGACCTCGACCGGACGGGCCTGACCGCACGAGGCGGTCCGTCGGCCGCCGGGGTCCTGGGCGACACCGACAGGGTACGCCTGCCGGCGGTGTTCGGAGCTCCGAACTTAATGGACGCTGAAAGCATGCGGATCGCCGGCTGGATGACGTCCGTTTCAGAACTCCCACGTGGCGGGCGCGCGCGGGTCGGGCATGTAGGTGCAGTACGTACCGGTGCGGATGGTGCGGCCGAGGTGCTCGCCGAGCTGGTGATGGCAACTATCGATCCGCGTCATCGCCTGGCGCACCGCGCGGGTGACAGCGGCTCGAGCGCGCTCGGACGCGGACCCGGCTCGTCGCGCCCGGCCGCTCAGGCCGAACGCGCGGGCGAGCTCCCGGACGAGGAAGTCACGTTCGGCGTCGGCCTGGGCCGCTCGTTCGGCGTCCCCGGTGGCGCGCGCTTGGGCGAGGTCGTCGTCGATCTCGGTGAGGCGGCGGCGGTAGGCGTCCTTGGCCCGAGCGTCGATCATCTCGCCCGCGTCACCGAGCGGGGAGTGCGGCAGGTCGCCAATTCGGCTGCGTTCGGGCGATGCACCGGAGCCGGTCTCGGCGGCGACGAGATCGAGCACGTGGAACTCGCGGCCCGGCTCCGCGAGTAGCCGCGCGAGGTAGTGCAGGCCCTTGAGATCGCGTACGTGGGCGGTGTGGCCGTCGAACACAAATGACCAGTAGTCACCGTCGCACCGGAAGACGCTGGTGCCGGCACGGGGTTGCGGGTCGGATGCCTCGTGCTGTTCGACGCGTGCGGGTGCGGCCGCCGGCGTGGACCGAATCCCCTCGAGGATCGCGCGGGCCGCCTCGCGTTCCAGGACGGCGCGGTGCTCGCTGCCACCCG
This sequence comes from Actinoplanes sp. NPDC051633, assembly GCF_040681735.1. NCBI lineage: Bacteria > Bacillati > Actinomycetota > Actinomycetes > Micromonosporales > Micromonosporaceae > Actinoplanes > Actinoplanes sp. NPDC051633. The sequence goes on from NZ_JBFAZH010000261.1 coordinate 5,624, forward strand.
CGGCATGGGCGTCGGCGAGAACCAGGCGGGTGATCGCGGTTTCGTACGGGGCACCGACTTCGTTCCAGAGTCGCACCGCCTCGAACAACGATTGTTCCGCGCCCGCCGCGTCGCCGCGGGCCAGCCGTACCCTTCCGCGTGCCAGGGTGGCGCCGGCGATCAGCGCTTTGCTCTCGAATCGGGCGGCGGTGAGCTCCAGTTCGTCGGCGGCCGTGGCGGCCCGGCCGATGTCGCCGGCCGCGATCTCTATTTCGACCTGCGCCTCCAGCAGGGGCGCGCGCTGGAGGCCGGTGTTCGGTGGCCGCTCCTTGGACGGCAGCCGCAGGGGCTGCTCCAGGGCGTCGCGGATGGCGGCGGCCGCGGAGGCCGGGTCTCCCTGGGCCAGCCGCACCAGCGCCAGCCCCGGTTGGGGATCCCACCCGGCGCGGTGAGCGGCCAACAAGGCCTCCTCCGCGCCCGGGATGTCCGCCTTGCACATGCGGATCCGTCCGAGCTCGGTCAGCGGCCACCCGAGCTCGCGTCGCAGATGCGGGCGCAGCTCCTCGAAGGCCATGAGCGCTTGACTCTCCGCCTCGTTGCACAACCCGCGCATTCTGAGGATTTCGGCGCGGTGGACCCGGCATCGTCCGCGCAGGGTGCCGATGGCGTTCGTCTCGCACCACCGCTCCATCACCTCGGTCCACTGCTCGGCCACGTCGTATTGGGCGAGTCCCTGCAGCGCGCACACGAGCTCGCAGTAGACGACTCCGGTCGACAGCAGATCGAGGTCCCCGGACACCGTCGCCACGCCGGCCTGGTCGAGGAGCGCCAGACCCTGCCGGACATCGCCGTCCAGGATGAGCAGCCGCGCCTCTGCCACCCGCGCGATGGCCAACGCCGCGGGGTCACACTGCGATCCCACCTCGACGGCGACCCTCGCCCAGTGCCGAGCGCCCGGCAGGTCGCCGGTCAGCATCCGCTCGTAGGCACGGACGACCGCCAGCCAGGCGTGCGCCGGCGTCGCGGCCCGGCCTTCGAGAAGCCGTTCCCCGCGCGCCAGCCAGCCGCGCACCGGTGCCATGAGGGCGGTGTCGAAGAGCAGGTGCATGGCGACGCGTACGGCCGCCCCGGCGGCTGCGATCTGGTCACCGGCTCGGATGGCTGCCGCGTGAGTCCGTTCCCACGTCTCGATGGCGGAGTCGAGATGGCCGGCCGCGTAGGCGACCTCGCCGAGAACCGGTAGATCGGCGGGTGTCAGGGCACCGGCCCCGTCCGCCTCCGTGAGCAGATCGAAGGCCTGCTGCCACTCGCGACGGGCGGCAGCGGCGCGGGCGCGCTCGACAAGGCCGGGATCGGTGCCGTCGCTCATCGCAGCCGCGCCCCACTCGTAACCGTGGGAGTTACCGCGGTAACAGTCCTGCTCACGCACCTCGGCTGGAACGACGAAAGCCCGGCTTGACGAGGCAATCCCGAGGGGGAGTCATGACCAGCACCAACATCAACCAGCAAGTGATGTCCGCGGCCGTACCGCACGTCCCGCGCACCGGAACCGTCCGCACCAACGGGCAGGACCTGTTCTACGAGATTCACGGAGACGGCCCTCCCCTCGTACTGGTGATGGGCATCGGATACGACTCATCGCTGTGGACACTGCAGCAGGTCCCCGTCCTGTCCACCCGCTTCAGCGTTGTCCTCCTCGACAACCGCGATGCCGGTCGCAGCTCCCGAGCCGGTCACCCGTACACCATCGCCGACATGGCGGACGACGTGGCGGGTCTGCTGGACGCGCTCGACATCCACCGTACCCATCTGCTCGGCTTGTCGATGGGAAGCATGGTCGGGATGGAGTTCGCACTGCGACATGCGGATCGCCTCGATCGGTTGGTGCTCGCCGGCCCGAGCGCCGCGCCTGCCCGCAGCGCCGTCGACCCGATCTCCCTCTGGAACTGGGTGAAGGCCAACGACTCGAGCGGAGAGGTGTTCGGTGCTCAGCAGCTCGCCTGGCTGTTCTCGTCGGCCTTCCTTCGCAATCAGCAGGCGGTCCGGGAGACGACGGCTCTGCTGGCCGGCAATCCCAACCCGATGGGGCCGGAGGACTACGGCCGCCAGGCTCAGGCCTATCTGGCCTTCGACGCTCTTGATCGGCTCGGCGGCATCCAGGCCCCCACCCTGGTGATCGTCGGTGAGCAGGATCTGCTGACGCCGCCGTGGGTCGCGCGCGAGGTAGCCTGCGCGATCCCCGCAGCCCGTTTCGAGGTCGTCACCGGCGACGGCTCATCACACGTGCTGCCACTGGAGCGCCCGGAGGACTTCAATCGGTTGGTGATGGATTTCCTGGCCGGGTGACATCTCCCGACCGAGCGGACCAGGGATCAG